>NZ_JBHVET010000015.1:0-32808 GCF_042802135.1 Kitasatospora sp. NPDC057512 | reverse complement strand
CCTTGGGTACTGCTCTTGTGCTCATGGTGGCGGCTGTCGGGAGCCGCCGGCGGACCCGTCGGGGTCCACGAGCGATCAGATCATCAGAGGATGGTCAGACAGCGGTGACGTTCTCCGCCTGCGGGCCCTTCGGGCCCTGGGTGACGTCGAAGGTGACCGCCTGGTTCTCCTCCAGCGAACGGAAGCCGTTCGCGTTGATGGCGGAGTAGTGGACGAAGACGTCCGGGCCGCCGCCCTCCTGGGCGATGAAGCCGAAGCCCTTCTCAGCGTTGAACCACTTGACGGTTCCCGTGGCCATGCCGTTCTCCTTGCGAGGCGTGTCGGGGGCCACACCGTGTGGCACCCGGTCCGCTGCGCTGATCGCCCTGCCTCCGGACGTGTCCGAAATTTTTCGATATTGCTGAAAAACTACAAAAAGCCTGCGGTTACATGCTCCGCAGGCTTCAAGTACTGCAAGGGGAATCAAACTGCAACTGAGGGCAACGCTAGCATGCGGCCGCTGTGACGACCAGAGGTCACTTACGGCGTGGAAGGCGCGTGTCGTGGGGTGGTTCTGAGGCGCTCACAGGGGCCGGGGGCAAGGCCGTTGCGGGTGTTCGTCGGGTCGGTTGGCGGGTGGCCGTCGGCCGGTTGTCGGCCGGTCGTCAGGGTGTTCGTCAGGCCGGTCATCAGGATGGTCGTCAGGGTGTTCGTCAGGGTGGGGGCGGGTGTGGAAAGGCCCGCCGGCGGCGCGTGAGGGCGTGTCGGGTGGCCGGTGCGAACCACCGCCGACAGCAGGCATACGCTGCGGGGAGGCACGAACAGCAAGGGAGCGGCGCAGTGGCAGCACCGGAAGCACGAACACCGGACGCGCGGACGCGGGAGCCCCGGCAGGACACCCCGGTCAGGCCGCGGGTCGGCCACATCCAGTTCCTGAACTGCGTCCCCCTCTACTGGGGGCTCGCCAGGACCGGCAACCTGCTCGATCTGGATCTCACCAAGGACACCCCGGAGAAGCTGAGCGACCAGCTCGTCGACGGGGCCCTGGACATCGGCCCCATCACCTGCGTGGAGTACCTGCGCAACGCGGACGACCTGCTCGTCCTGCCCGACATCGCGGTCGGCAGCGACGGCCCGGTGATGTCCTGCCTGATCGTGAGCAAGGTGCCGCTCGCCGACCTCGACGGCCGCCGGGTCGCCCTCGGCTCCACCAGCCGCACCTCCGTACGGCTCGCCCGGCTGCTCCTGGAGGAGCGCGAGGGCGTGCGCCCGGACTACTTCAGCTGCCCGCCGGACCTCAGCGCGATGCTCGCCGAGGCCGACGCCGCCGTCCTGATCGGGGACCCGGCCCTGCGCGCCTACCTCGGGCAGGCCGCCGACCTCGGGCTGACCGTCCACGACCTCGGCGAGATGTGGAAGGAGTGGACCGGACTGCCCTTCGTCTTCGCGGTCTGGGCGGTGCGGCGCGACTTCGCCGAGCGCGCCCCGGAGCTGACCGCCGCGGTGCACCGGGCCTTCCTGGAGTCCCGCGACCTGTCGCTGGTGGAGGCCACCAAGGTCGCCGAGCAGGCCGCCCGCTGGGAGACCATCGGGGCGGACGTGCTGGAGCGGTACTTCAGCGAGGCGCTCGACTTCTCGCTCGGCGAGCGGCAGCTGGCCGGGGTCACGGAGTTCGCCCGGCGGGTCGCGCACGACAGCGGGTTCGCCCCGGACGTCGCGGTGCGGCTGCTGGAGCCGGCGGCGCTGCCGCTGGGGTCGTAGGGCCCGTCCCCGCACCCGCCCGCGGGGCGGCGGGAGTGTGACGACAGGCCCCCGGGGGCGCGCGGTTCGACGCCTGGCCCCGTTCCGGTCCGCGGGCCGGGCGGGGCCGGGCCCGGCCCGGTACGGTCTGCACCCGAGGCGCGTCCGGCTGACGGTCGGTCGGCCGGGTGGCCACTCGGCCCCGGCGGTCGGCGGTCGGCGGTCGGCGGGGCGCGCGGCCGAGCGGGCGAGGGAGCGTACGGGGATGCGGGCACTGGGGTCGGACGATCCGCGCCAGGTGGGCGGCTACCGGCTGCTGCGGCGGCTCGGCTCGGGCGGGATGGGCCGGGTCTACCTCGGTCGGACGGCCGGCGGGCGCACCGTCGCCGTCAAGGTGGTGCGGCCGGAGCTCGCGGACGACGCCGAGTTCCGCGCCCGGTTCCGGCAGGAGGTGGCCGCCGCCCGGCAGGTCGGCGGCGAATGGACCGCGCCGGTCCTGGACGCCGACACCGAGGGCGGGCAGCCCTGGGTCGCGACCGGCTACGTGGCGGGCCCCGCGCTCGGCGAGGCCGTCCGGACGTACGGGCCACTGCCCGAGTCGGCCGTGCGCTCGCTCGGCGTCGGACTCACCGGAGCGCTGGCCCACGTCCACGGGCTCGGCCTGGTGCACCGGGACGTCAAACCCTCCAACGTGCTGCTCACCCTGGACGGGCCGCGGCTGATCGACTTCGGGATCGCCCGGGCACTGGATGCCGCCGGCGGCCTCACCCGTTCCGGTTACGTGGTCGGTTCGCCCGGCTTCATGTCACCCGAGCAGGCGAACGGACAGGCGGTCGGGCCCGCGGGGGACGTCTTCTCGCTCGGCGCCGTCCTCGCCTTCGCCGGGACCGGCGTGCACCCCTTCGGAGAGGGGGTCAGCGCGGCCGTGCTGCTCTACCGGGTGCTGCACGAGGAGCCGGACGTGGCCGGGCTGCCCGAGCCGCTGCGGGGGACCGTCCTCGCCTGCCTGGCCAAGGACCCGGCCGCCCGCCCCACCCCGCGGCAGCTCCGCGACCGGCTGGATCCGGACGGCACGGCCGCCACCCGGCTGTCGCAGGGCGGCTGGCTGCCGGCGGAGCTGGCGGCGGGGGTGGGGCGCAGTGCGGTGGGGCTGCTGGACATGGATCTGGATCCGGAGGGGGCTCCGGGGGAGCCGGGGGCTTCGGGTGCCTCGGGGGCTTTGGGGGTGGCGGCGTCCGGGGGCGGGCCGCAGGGCGAGGGGGATCAGCAGCCGCTGTGCGCGGGCGTCTGGGACGAGCGGGCGGGGGCGCGGCCGCGGCGCGTCCGGACCGGGGTGGCGGTCGCGACGGCCGTGGCGGCGCTCGCGGTGCTCGGGGGCGGCGGGTACGGGCTGTACGGGTGGCTGCACCGGGCCGAACCGGCGGCCTCGGGGCCGTCGCCCTCGGTGGGGCCGCTGCCGGAGGTGTCGGTCGATCCGAGTCAGGCCGTCCTGCCGAGCGGGGCCTTCGGCTCCGGGGTTGCGCCGGCCCCCGGCGCTCCGGGGAGCGCGACGGCGTCCGTCCCGGGCGCGGCGCCACCGGGGACGGCCGTCCCGGGCGCGGCGCCACCCGGGACGGCCGGGCCGAGCGTGGTGCCCGCCGCCTTCCTGGGCACCTGGAGCGGGGACATGGCCACCGACAAGGGGCTGCCCGCCGGAACCACCACGCTCACCGTCCGGCCGGCGGCGATCGGCCAGGAGAGCACCACCAGCCGCAACGCCGTCTCCGGGCTGATCTCGATCAGCTGCGAGGGCGCCTGGACGCTCAAGTCGGCCTCCGCCACCGCGCTGGTGTTCCAGTCCCGACTGGTCCGCTCCTCGATCCCCGGCGCCTGCACCGGCGGCTCCAACGCGGAGACGCTCACCCTCCGGTCCGACGGGACGGTCCGTTTCACTTCCGCCGATCCGCCGGCCGGGAACCCGGCGGGCACGATGCGCAGGGCGAACGGCTGAGATGTGGTCCGGGGCGTTCCGCGGGTGGCCCGGGGGTGGTCCGGGGCGTTCCGGGCAGGTCCGCGCGCTGTTCAGCGGGCTGACGCGGGCGGCGGAATGTGCTGGCGTAGGCTGGTTCGGCCGTACCCGAGTAGCACTTGAGAGAGAGAAGGCCGCCAGGTGACCGAGCTCGCAGCGACCACCCTCGATGCGTCCAGCACCGACCTGAAGGCCGTGCTCGACCGGGCCGCCGCCGGCGGCCGGATCACCCCGGAGGAGGCGCTGGAGCTCTACCGCTCGGCGCCGCTGCACGCGCTCGGCTCCGCCGCCGACGCGGTGCGCCGCCGCCGCTACGCGGGTACCGAGCACATCGCGACGTACATCATCGAGCGCAACATCAACTACACCAACGTCTGCGTGACGGCGTGCAAGTTCTGCGCCTTCTACGTGCCGCCGAAGAGCGACAAGGGCTGGTCCCGCGAGCTCGACGAGATCCTGCGCCGCTGCGCCGAGACGGTCGAGCTGGGCGGCACCCAGATCATGTTCCAGGGCGGCCACCACCCGGACTACGGCGTGGAGTACTACGAGCGCGCGTTCTCGGCGATCAAGGCCGACTTCCCGCAGCTGGTGATCCACTCGCTGGGCGCCTCCGAGGTCGAGCACATGGCGCGGATCTCGGGCGTCTCCGTCGAGGAGGCCATCACCCGGATCCACAAGGCGGGCCTGGACTCCTTCGCCGGCGCCGGCGCCGAGCTGCTGCCGGAGCGGCCGCGCAAGGCGATCGCCCCGCTGAAGGAGTCCGGGGAGCGCTGGCTGGAGATCATGGAGATCGCCCACGGCCTCGGCGTGGAGTCCACCTCCACCATGTTGATGGGCACCGGCGAGACCAACGCCGAGCGGATCGAGCACCTGCGGATGATCCGCGAGGTGCAGGACCGCACCGGCGGCTTCCGGGCCTTCATCCCGTACACCTACCAGCCGCAGAACAACCACCTGAAGGGCTCGACCCAGGCCACCGTCTTCGAGTACCTGCGGATGATCGCGATCGCCCGCCTGTTCCTCGACAACGTCGCCCACATCCAGGGCTCCTGGCTCACCACCGGCAAGGAGGCCGGCCAGCTGTCGCTGCACTACGGTGCGGACGACCTCGGGTCCGTGATGCTGGAGGAGAACGTCGTCTCGGCGGCGGGTGCCAAGCACCGCTCCAACCTCACCGAGCTGATCCACCTCATCCGGGCCGCCGACCGCGTCCCGGCGCAGCGCTCGACCACGTACGAGCACCTGCGGGTGCTGGACGACCCGGCCAACGACCCGGTCGACCCGCGGGTCGCCTCGCACATCGCCTCCACGGCGATCGAGGGTGGCACCGCGCACCCCGAGCTGAAGATCCTGGACAACTGAGTCCTCGGTCCTCTTCCCTATCTTGTCGGGCCGGTGCCGGTGCCGTTGCCGCTGATGGCGGTGCCGGCGTCGGCGCTGATGTCGTTGCCGTTGTTGTCGAAGTCGAAGGCGCTGTTGTGCTGACTCTGCACCGGGCGGCGTTCGTGCTGCCCGACCCGGCCGATCCCACCGCCCCGTCCATCGCCGACGGGGCGGTGGTGGTGCGTGGCGAGCTGGTGGAGGCGGTCGGGCCGTACGGGGAGCTGGCGGCGGCGTACCCGGGCGCGCGGGTGCGGGACTGGGGGCCGGCCGTGCTCGCCCCCGGGCTGCGCAATCCGTACGGGCACTGGCTGCTGGAACGCGCGTACCACCCGGATCCGCGGGAGGAGGTCGGCGTAGAACCGGTGGCGGACGGGCTGGCCGGGTCCACCGACGAGGCGCGGTGCGGGGCCAGCGCCCGGCGGGGGCTGCAGCGGATGCTCGGGTGCGGGGTGACGGCGGTGGCCGGGCCCTTCGAGCGGGCCTCGGTGCGGACGGCGGTGGCGCGGTCGGGGGTCGTGGGGCTGCCCGGTTCCGCCGCGTCGTCCGGCGGGCTGGACGGCGGGTCGTCCGGCGGGGTGGACGGAGGGCCGGAGGACGGCGGTGCGCGGCCGTTGGACCCGCTGGCCGTCCTGCCGTTCGCGGAGGCCGTGCACGGGCGGGTGGCGGTCGGGGGTCGGGCGGACTTCGCGGTGTTCGCGACGTCCGCGGTCGCGGGGGGCGGGGGTGCGCAACCGGTGGCGGGCGGGTGCCTGGCCACGGTGCTGGGCGGGCGGTTGGTGTACCGCCGACGCTGAAACGGTGCCACGGCGGGTGTGACGTACTCGTCAGTAGCCGGATTTCCTTGTGGCGCACGGGACTTCCTTCGTGTGCACCCGAACTCCGGGGCCGGTACCGGAGAGTGATTGTCCCTTCATCGTGACCTGAGGGCCCGCCAGCGGATACGATCCCGGACAGCTCACCCACTCCGTACCCTCACCACACCACCGCCCGCGCCCGCGGGTGGCGGGGCCGTGTCCCCGGCCCCGAAGGCAAGCCAGGACAGGAACCATGCGAACCGCGACCGTTCCCCCGCCGCGCACCCCGCGGATGGGCCGTGGTTGGTACCTCGCCGCCGTGCTCAGCGCCGTGCTGGCCGTCGGCATGTGCCTGCTGGGTTGGCGTCAGGCCGACCAGGCCGACCGGATCGAGGCGCATCCGGTGAGAGTCGAAGGAGTCGTCACCCAGCTCCCGACCGGCGGCGGCACCTACAGCGCCGTCAGCTACCGGGCCGACGGGGAGCCGCACACCGCGGCCGCGCTGCCGCTCTCGGACAGCGCGAAGGTCGGCGACACGATCTGCCTGGAGCACGCCGCCGACGACCCGGGCGCGGTGCGGATCTGCGGCGACACCTACCCGCAGCCGGTCGGCGTGGGCCTGGCCCGGTTCAGCGTGCCGGTGGCCCTCGTGTTCTTCGTGATCTGCGTGC
Source organism: Kitasatospora sp. NPDC057512 (assembly GCF_042802135.1). NCBI lineage: Bacteria > Bacillati > Actinomycetota > Actinomycetes > Kitasatosporales > Streptomycetaceae > Kitasatospora > Kitasatospora sp. NPDC057512. The sequence continues at coordinate 26,233 of NZ_JBHVET010000015.1, read as the reverse complement.
TGCGCATCCGGCGGCACCACAAGGCCCTCGCGGTCCGCAGCGGGCAGGGGGCGCTGGCCGCCAACCTCGCGCTGGCGGCGGGGGCGCTCGCGGACGGGATGCCCGCGATAACCCACGGCAAGCGGTCCCGGCGGCGGCGCCGCGCGGGCGGGCGGCGCGCCCAGCACTGACGGGGGCGTACGGGGGCGGCCCGGTCGGGGAGGACCGTAGGCCCGGTCGGTGAGCTCCGTGGGCCCGGTCGGTGAGGACCGTGGGCGTGGCCGGTGAGCTCCGTGGGCGTGGCCCCGTTGGTCGGGGTGTCCGTGCGAGGGTGAACAATGGGGGCGTGACCCGAGCCTCTCTGGACAAGCAGCCGCACGAAGTCGCCGCCATGTTCGACGACGTCGCGGCCAAGTACGACCGCACCAACGACGTGCTCTCCCTCGGCCAGGCCCGCGCCTGGCGCCGGGCGGTGGCCGAGGCGGTGGCCGCCGGGCCGGGGGACCTCGTGCTCGACCTCGGGGCCGGCACCGGCACCTCCTCGCTGCCCTTCGCCGAGGCCGGAGCGAAGGTCGTCCCGTGCGACTTCTCGGTCGGCATGCTCACCGAGGGCAAGGGCCGCCACCCCGAGCTGGCGCTCACCGCCGGCGACGCCACCCGGCTGCCGTTCGCGGACGACACCTTCGACTCGGTGACGATCTCCTTCGCGCTGCGCAACGTCCAGGACACCGACGAGGCGCTGCGCGAGATGCAGCGGGTCACCAAGCCCGGCGGCAAGCTGGTGATCTGCGAGTTCTCCACTCCGACCTGGACGCCGTTCCGGACGGTCTACACCGAGTACCTGATGCGCGCGCTGCCGCCGGTGGCGACCGCCGTCAGCAGCAACCCGGAGGCGTACGTCTACCTCGCCGAGTCCATCCGGGCCTGGCCGGACCAGCCGGGGCTGGCCGCCAAGCTCCAGGACAACGGCTGGTCGAAGGTCGCCTGGCGGAACCTGACCGGCGGGATCGTCGCGCTGCACCGGGCGTACAAGATCGCGTAGCCGGGCTCGGCGGGTCCCTGGCTCGGTCGCGCGGCTCGGTCGCGCGGCTCGGGGTGGGCGGTCCCGTTTCGTGGCTCGGGCCTGTTGCCCGGGTCCGTGGCCCGGGTCCGTGCCCGGTCGCCCGGCTCGGGTTGACGGTCGGGGCTGACGGGCGGAGCCGGAGGTCGGGGGCGGGGGCGCATCCGGTGGCGTGAGCGGAACTAGACTGCCGGAGACAAAGCCGCCGTCCCCCGCCGCAGTTCCAGGAGTGTGTCCACGTGTCCGAGACCGCAGCCGATCTGACGAAGCCGGACAGCCCCGTCGAGAGCACGGCCGACGTCATCGTGGTCGGCGCGGGCCCGGCCGGCGCCACGACCGCGTACTACCTGGCCCAGGCCGGGCTGGACGTGCTGCTGCTGGAGAAGACCGCCTTCCCGCGCGAGAAGGTGTGCGGCGACGGCCTGACCCCGCGCGCCACCAAGCAGCTGGTGGACATGGGCATCGACGTCTCCACCGAGAACGGCTGGCTGCACAACAAGGGCCTGCGCATCATCGGCGGCGGCGTCCGGCTGGAGCTGGACTGGCCCGAGCTGTCCTCCTTCCCCGACTACGGCCTGGTGCGCAAGCGCGCCGACTTCGACGAGCTGCTGGCCCGTCAGGCGGAGAAGGCCGGCGCGCGGCTCTACGAGCGCTGCAACGTCAGCGGGCCGGTCCTGGACGAGCGCACCGGCCGGATCGTCGGCGTCACGGCCAAGCTCGGCGACGAGAAGCGGCCGGTCACCTTCCGGGCCCCGCTGGTGGTCGCCGCCGACGGCAACTCCACCCGGCTCTCGCTCGCCATGGGCCTGCACCGGCGCGAGGACCGCCCGATGGGCGTCGCCTACCGCACCTACTTCACCTCGCCGCGCCACGACGACGACTACCTGGAGTCCTGGCTGGAGCTGTGGGACACCCGCGAGGGCGAGCGCAAGCTGCTGCCCGGGTACGGCTGGGTCTTCGGCATGGGCGACGGCACCTCCAACGTGGGCCTCGGCATCCTCAACTCCTCGCCGGCGTTCGGCGAGCTGGACTGGCGCGAGGTGCTCAAGGCCTGGTGCGCCGGCATGCCGGAGGAGTGGGGTTACACCCCCGAGAACATGACCGAGCCGATCCGCGGCGCCGCGCTGCCGATGGCCTTCAACCGGCAGCCGCACTACACCCGCGGCCTGCTGCTCGTCGGCGACGCGGGCGGCATGGTCAACCCGTTCAACGGCGAGGGCATCGCCTACGCGATGGAATCCGGGCAGATCGCCGCCGGGGTCATCGTGCAGGCCCTCGCCCGGGTCACCGACGGCGGCCGCGAGCGCGCCCTCCAGGCCTACCCGCGCATCCTCAAGGACGTGTACGGCGGTTACTACACGCTGGGCCGCGCCTTCGTGAAGCTCATCGGCAACCCCAAGGTGATGCAGATCGCCACCCAGCGCGGCCTCACCCACCCGATGCTGATGCGCTTCACCCTGAAGCTGCTCGCCAACCTCACCGACCCGCAGGGCGGCGACGCGATGGACCGGGTGATCAACGGCCTCGCGAGGGTCGCGCCGAACGCCTGACGCCGGGGGCCTGGGGCCTGGGGCCAGGGGCCAGGAGCCGGGGGCCGGACGCCTGGGCCGAATGCCTGTGTTGGGGCCGGCGGGGACGTCCGACCCCGTCGGCCCTACGGCTCTTCGGCCGCCCGGGGTGCCTCCGGTGCCCGGCGGGAGGTGGCGGAGCGCTGCTCGACGTAGGCGAGGCGCTCGCTGAAGATCCGGGCCGCGTCGGGGGTGAGGGTCCTCAGGGCGACGAGGGCGGTGAAGACGACGTCGCAGAGCTCGTGCTGGACGTCCTCCCAGGTGTGGGTGACCCCCTTGCGCGGGTTCTGGCCGGTGGCGCCGATCACCGCGGCGCCGACCTCGCCGACCTCCTCGGAGAGCTTGAGGATCCGCAGCAGTCGCTCCTCCTGGGGCGACTGCGTGCTCTGCTCGTCCAGCCGTGCCACCAGGTCGTCGACGCTCTCCCAGATCCGGCTGTCCATGCGGCGTTGCTCCTGCTCCCACGCGGTGTCGTTGGTGCTGCCACCGTACGGGAGCGGGGGCGGGCGGGAGCGGGCCGGGGTTGTCCGGCCCGCCGGGTCAGCGGGCGCTGATCTTCACGTTGCGGATGTTCACCGGGAGGTTGGGGAAGCCGTCGCCCGGGTTGTTCTGGTCGTCCTCGCCGCCGGCGGCGATCTTCTGGAGCACGTCCAGACCGGCGGTGATCCGGCCGAACGGGGTGTAGGCGGGGGAGAGCTTGGTGTCCTTCCAGACGAAGAAGAACTGGCTGCCGTTGGTGTTCGGGCCGGCGTTGGCCATGGCCACGGTGCCGGCCGGGTAGGTGGCGCCGGTCAGGTTCTCGTCCGGGAACGAGTAGCCGGGACCGCCGCTGCCCGTACCGGTCGGGTCGCCGCACTGGAGGACGTAGATCCGCTGGGTGGTGAGGCGGTGGCAGTGGCTGCGGTCGAAGTAGTCGTGCTCGGCGAGGAACCGGAACGAGAAGGTGGTGCAGGGCGCCTTGTCGGTCAGTGCCTCGAAGCTGATCTGGCCCTGGCTGGTCCGCAGTGTCGCGCGGTAGGGCTTCGCCGCCTTCTTGGCGTCGAACACCGGGATGCCCTTGAAGTTGTCGGCCGGGACAGCCGGTGTGTAGGCGCAACCGGTAGCGGGGGTCGCGGCCGCGGGGGTGTCCGCGATGGCGGTGCCGGTGCTCGCCACGAGCGGGAGGACGGTGGCGGCGGCGACCAGCGCCCAGTGCTTGCGCTTCACGTGACGGGCCTTCCGGGGGGTGGTGGACGGCGGTGTTGTCATGGGTGCATCATCCACGGCCGGGTGGGGATGCGGTAGGGGTTGGGGCGGCCGGGGCTCCCCGGGCGGCGACAGTGTGATGGTTTGTCAGTTCTGCTCCGGGGCGGTCGTGGTGGGGGTGAAGAGTCCGGCGCGGGCGGCCAGGGCCGCGGCGTCGGCGGCCCGCTCGGCGGTGCGGGCGTCCAGCGGCTCGCCGGAGACGAACAGGCGGTAGTAGAGCGGTGCGGTGGCGGCCCGGACCACCTCGGCGCCGTCCGTCCCGACGGGCAGCTCGCCCCGGGTGACGGCCCGTTCGGCCACCTCGGCGGCCTGGCGGTGGCGGGCCGCGAAGAAGGCGCGCAGGGCGGCCGCGCCGGTGTCCGAGCGCTGGGCGGCGGAGATCAGCGCGGTGGGCGTGGGGCCGAGCTCCGGGTCGGTGAAGACGCTGAACACCTCCTGGGTGATCCGGCGGAGGTCCTGCTGGAGGTCGCCGGTGTCGGGCAGGGGCCAGGGTTGGTCGGCAGAGGCGGTCAGGGCGTCGGCGACCAGCCCGTCCACCCCGCCCCAGCGCCGGTAGAGGGTCGCCTTGTGGACGCCGGAGCGGGTGGCGACCGCCTCGACGGTGAGCTCGTCGTACCCCTTCCCGGCGACCTCGGCGAGCGTGGCGGCGACCACCTCCGCCCGGACCCGGGCGCTGCGGCCGCCCGGGCGCGGGGTGGGGGTGTGGGGCTCCGGGGCGGAGTGGGTGGCCCTAGTCAAAGTCGACTCCAGTCGCATTAAGGCTTGCTGTGGGGTGGTAGTCGTGCCATGCTCATCGTAATGCGACTCATGTCGCATTACGAAAGGAGTCCGCGTGTCCGCCACCGCCATTCCCGACCCCGCCGTCCTCCACCCGCTCGCCGGCCACGACCGGGTCGTCCTGCTGCGCCCGCTCGTCACCGACCCGCGGATCGAAGTCGGCGAGTACACCTACTTCGACGACCCCGACGGTGCCACCCGCTTCGAGGAGCGCAACGTCCTCTACGCGCACGGCCCCGAGCGGCTGGTGATCGGCAAGTACTGCGCGATCGCCACCGGCACCCGCTTCCTGATGGCCGGCGCCGCCCACCCGACCGTCGGCGTCTCCACGTTCCCCTTCACGATGTTCGGCGGCAGTTGGACCGAGCGGACCCTCGACATCGTCACGGGCCTGCCCAGCCGGGGTGACACCGTGGTCGGCAACGATGTCTGGTTCGGCCACGGGGCCACTGTCCTGCCCGGCGTCCGGATCGGCGACGGTGCGATCATCGCGGCCGGAGCGATGGTCACCGCCGACGTCGCGCCCTACACCGTCGTCGGCGGCAACCCGGCCCGCCCGATCCGCCGCCGCTTCGACGGCGCCGACATCGAGCGCCTGCTCCGTGCGGCCTGGTGGGACTGGCCGGCCGAGCTGGTCACCGAGCACGTCCGCGCCATCATGTCCGGCACCCCGGCCGACATCGAGGCGATCGCCGCGGCGAACGGTCTGCTCTCCGCCTGACCCATCCGTGCCCGTGCAGGGCATTGATCATCGGGGGCCCGGTGCGCGAAGATGGCGCCCCCTTGCTCCGCGTTCCGCCCTGTCCACTGCCGGGCCTTCTGCCCGGCTCCTGGGTCCGTCCGACGCCGTACGGTACTCGCGCCCGCCGGTTCCGTCCGTTCGGAGGGATCTTTCGCATGCCAGCCTCCTTGTCCGATCCGTCCGAGGGTTCGTCCTCGTCGGTCCTTCGTGATCTTCCGGTCCTGCTCGTGGCCGTGGTGTGGGGGTCGAGCTTTCTCGCCGTCCAACGGGTGGCCGAGCCCGGGACGGTCGTGGCGATGCTGGTGCTGCGGTTCGGCCTGGTGCTGCCGCTGCTCGGGCTGGTCGCCTGGCGTGCGCTGCGGAGGCTGAGCCGCGCCGAGTGGCTCGGCGGCGCCGCACTGGGGCTGGTGCTCAGCGGGATCTTCCTGCTGGAGACCTACGGAGCCGTGCACACCTCCGCGACCAATGCCGGGCTGATCATCAGCCTCGCGATGGTGCTCACGCCGCTCGGCGAGAGCGCACTTGCCCGGACCGCGCCGCCGAAGGCCTTCATCGCGGCCGCCGGGCTTGCCGTCCTCGGCGTCGCCCTGCTCACCGGCGACGGCGGGCTGCGCCCTCCGGCACTCGGTGACCTGCTGGTGCTGGGCGCCGCCCTCATCCGCTCGGCGTACGTCCTCGCGATGGCCCGCACCCGGGCCGTCCGCGACACCGACATGCTCGCCGTCACCTGGGTCCAACTCGCGGTGGCCACCGGCGTGTTCGCCGCCGTCGCGTTCCTGGTCGGACCCGCGCCGTGGGCGGTCGCGCGTTCGTACGGGGCCGGCCAGTGGGGCTGGCTGCTGCACCTGTCCTTGTTCTGCACCTTGTTCGCCTTCTTCGTCCAGATGTGGGCCGTGCGGGCCACCTCGCCCTCGCGGGTGAGCCTGCTGCTCGGTACCGAGCCGCTCTGGGCCGCCGTCTTCGGCATCACCGTGGCCGGGAACCGCATGGGCCCGCTCGCCCTGCTCGGCGGAGCCCTGGTGCTGGTCGCGACCGAGTGGGGCCGGCGCACTGCACCCGTTCCCGTTCCCGTTCCCGTTCCCGTTCCCGTTCCCGTTCCCGCTCCCGCTCCCGCTCCCGCTGCCGCCCCGGCGTCGCGCCCGGCCGGGGGCGAGAGCGAGAGTGGGACCGACGCCGTGGGGCCGGGCGCGGAGCCGGCTCCGGTGTGACCCGCCGCCCTCGTCACCGGCGCCGCCGCAGCGTCCGGCGGGCGTAGTCGAGGGCGACCGCGCCGAGCAGCGGGCCCCAGGCGACCAGGGGCAGGTAGGCGAGCGTCATCACCACGGCGGCGAAGCCGCGCGGGGAATCCGGCTCGGCCAGGTTGTGCGCCCAGCCGCCGAGCAGTGCCGCCGTGCCGACGTAGGTGAGGACCGCCGAGCCCAGCAGCGCCGGGACGATCGCGGCGAGCGGCCGGACCCGACGGCCGCCTATCAGGGGGATCCACCGGGGCGCCACCAGCCCCCAGGGCCGGACCAGGCCCAGGGTCAGGAAGGCCAGCGCCTCCGCCAGGGCGCTCAGCGCCACGCAGTAGACCGTGCCCCAGCCCGGCTGGTGCGCACGGAACGCCGCGGCCGTCGCGCCGGTGAAGCCGACCGGGACGCCGAAGCCGAAGGCGATCCGCCACAGCCCCGAGGGGATGGTGCTGAGGACGGCGGCCCTGGCGGCGAGCCGGGCCCAGCGCGGGGCGGGCGGGACGTCCGGGGCCGCCACCGCGGCCCGGTGGGCGGTGCCGCGGGCGGTGATCACGAGCTTCGACATGGTGGTGGACTCCCTTCGGCTCCGGCCTCCGTGGCCGGTGCGATGACTCAAGACTGGAGGCCCGCCAGGGGTTCGCGGCAGATGCCGATCGGGCTGTTCCTCCTGCTCAACCGGCCTTTGAAATATGCCGATCGGCACAGGCGCGCCGCCCGGGCGGCGTCGTAGTGTGACGGCAGTCGAAGGGTTGAGAAGGGGTGATGACGATGACTCAGATCCTGTCCGGGATCGTCCTGGTCCTGGTGCCGCCGGCCTGGGTGGCGCGGGGGCGGTACGGGGCGGCGGCCGTGACCATGGCGCTCGGGGCGGCGTCGGTCGTGGTCACGGTCGCCGTCTGGCTCCTCGGCCGCTGGACGGAGGGGCAGCGCTGGGCCGGGCTGTCGGGCCTGGTCGAGCTGGCCGTCCTGCTGCTGTCGGTGGTCGTCAGCCTGCGCGCCGAGGACGGCCCGCGGTGCGCGGCGGCGGCCTGGACGGCCTGCGGGGCGGTCGCCCTCTGGCCGTCCCGGTTCGCGTTCGTCGAGGGGCCCGCGGACACGCTCACGCTCTTCGGGTTCGGATCGATGCTCTCCCTGCCGGCCGTCCTGGTCGGGCTCTACCTGCGGGGCCTGGACGAGGGGCGCCGCAAGGCGGTGGCCGAGGCCAGGCGGGCGCAGCGACTCGAACTGGCCCACGACCTGCACGACTTCGTGGCGCACGATGTCAGCGGCATGGTCGCCCAGGCCCAGGCGGGGTCCTATCTGGCGGGGATCGATCCGGCCGGCGCGGCCGAGATGTTCCAGCGAATAGAGCAGGCCGGGCAGCGGGCGCTGGCCTCGCTGGACCGGACGGTACAGCTGCTGCGCAGCGATGAGCACGGCGGCCGTGGTCCGCAGCCCGGACTCGCCGAACTCGCCGAGGTGGCCGAGCGGTTCACCGCGACGGGCGGTGTGAACGTCCGCCTGGAGCTGCCGGAGGAGCCGGTGCCACGCGAGGTGGAGGGCACCGTCCACCGGATCGTGGTCGAGTCCCTGACCAATGTCCGGCGGCACGCTCCGGCCGCGCGGGCGGTCGAGATCCGGGCCCGCCGCAGCGGTGGACGGCTGGAGCTGACCGTGACCAACGACGGTCGGGCACCGGGCTCGGCGGGGCGGCCGCGCCGGGGCGGCGGCAGCGGACTGCCGGGGTTGGCGGCCCGGGTGGAGGCCCTCGGCGGTTCGCTGGAAGCCGGCCCGTACGAGCGGGAGGCCTGGCGGGTGACGGCGGTGCTGCCGCTGGAGGAGGCCGGCGCGGGGTCGGCGTGATCGTGGGAGCCGACGAGGTTCGGCAACGGGGAGAGGTGTGGGACATGGGCAGTGGCACAGGGCCGGTTCGGATCCTGATCGCGGACGACCAGGCGGACGTCCGCAGCGCGTTCCGGATGATCCTGGACGTCCAGCCGGACATGGTGGTGGTCGCGGAGGCGGCGGACGGCGCCGCGGCGGTGGCGGAGGCACGGAGGCTGCGGCCGGACGTGGTGCTCGCGGACATCCGGATGCCGAAGCTCGACGGCCTGGAGGTCACACGCCAGTTGGCCGACCAGTGCAAGGTGATCGTGGTGACCACCTTCGACCTGGACGAGTACGTGCACACGGCACTGCGGCACGGAGCGGCCGGGTTCCTGCTGAAGCGCTCGGGGCCGGTGCTGCTGATCGAGGCGGTCCGGGCGGCGATGGCCGGGGACGCGTTGATCAGCCCGCAGGTCACCGTCCGGCTGCTGCGGCACATGGCACTCCCGGGCGCGGAGCCGAAGCCGGGCCTGAGGACGGGGCTGGGGTCGGGGCCGGGCGTCAAGGCGGCGGCAGCGGCTCCGCAGCCGACAGCCGGGCCGACGGAGGAACTGACCACGAGAGAAAGGGAGATCGCCGAGCTGGTGGCAGACGGTGCGACCAACGCCGAGATCGGCGCAGGGCTGTTCATCTCACCGGGGACGGTGAAGAACCACCTCGCCAACGTCCAGCGCAAGATCGGAGCCCGTAACCGGGTGGGCATCGCGGCCTGGGTCTGGGAGCAGACGGTCGGTCGCCAGTAGCGGGCCCCTGGCTCGGAGCGCGAGAGTCCGGGCCAGGGCAGGCCAGGCAAGGCAAGCCCAGGCCCGGCAAGCCAAGGCAGGCCAGCGCAGGCGGCCAGGCCCCGGTCCGGTGCCCGGAGTGCGAGGGTCCGGGCACCGGCGGGCAGCGCCGGAGCGGGGTGGCGGGCGTGCGGGAGAGGGGGAAGGGAACCCCGCCCGACGGCAGGCTCGCGCGCTTGTGAACGAAGGGTCAAGCGAGCGTTCGGGCCCCCGCCACCCCTGCGAGTGAGCCGCTATAACACGTCAACATGACGTCTGAAAATTTGCGCCCTACGGCGCATGGTTGATATAGGAACACGCCCCTGACCTGCCACTTCACAAGTAAATGCGACTGCTTGTGATCATTTGACTGCTTTGCGTCGACAAATCTGGGCATGTTCACATTCGACCCCATTTACAGGGTGTCGTAGATCACAAAGATGGCGTTGAACTGCGTGTCGCAGATCACAAGCCGACGGGCATAAGATGCGCTCGTTCCAGGCTTTGTGAACTGCCTCACATGAGGTGGATCTCGGGAACCGGAACGCGGGTTCACCCCAGTGTGACCTGCCGGTTCCGATCTGCAGTCAAGGACGACTGGACGGAGGGAGCGGGGGCTATGAATGCCTACGCGCCGATCCTCGTACTCGGTGCCATCGCGGCGGCGTTCGCGGTCGGCTCCGTCGTGATGGCCTCACTCACCGGCCCCAAGCGCTACAACCGGGCCAAGTTGGAGGCGTACGAGTGCGGCATCGAGCCGACCCCGCAGCCCGTGGGCGGCGGTCGGTTCCCGATCAAGTACTACCTGACGGCGATGCTCTTCATCGTCTTCGACATCGAGATCGTCTTCCTCTACCCCTGGGCGGTGACCTTCGACGCCCTGGGGATCTTCGGGCTGGTCGAGATGCTCCTGTTCATCGCCACCGTCTTCGTCGCGTACGCCTACGTGTGGCGGCGCGGCGGTCTGGAGTGGGACTGAGCGCGGGTGGTCAGAGCGCGGGGTGGTGGCCCACCCGTCCGCCGGCTGAGCACCCGCTTGTGAACGAGCGGACAAGCCAGAACCGGCCCACGTATCAGAGGACTTGAGGGCATTGAGAGGGATCTGATGGGAATCGAGGAGAAGCTGCCGAGCGGCTTTCTGCTCACGACCGTGGAGACGGCCGCCGGCTGGGTGCGCAAGGCGTCACTCTTCCCGGCCACCTTCGGTCTGGCCTGCTGCGCGATCGAGATGATGACCACAGGGGCGGGCCGCTACGACCTGGCCCGGTTCGGCATGGAGGTCTTCCGGGGCTCCCCCCGGCAGGCCGATCTGATGATCGTGGCGGGCCGGGTGAGTCAGAAGATGGCCCCGGTGCTGCGCCAGGTGTACGACCAGATGCCCAACCCCAAGTGGGTCATCTCGATGGGTGTCTGCGCCTCGTCCGGCGGGATGTTCAACAACTACGCGATCGTCCAGGGCGTCGACCACATCGTCCCGGTGGACATCTACCTGCCCGGCTGTCCGCCCCGTCCGGAGATGCTGATGGACGCCATCCTGAAGCTGCACGACAAGATCCAGCACGAGCCGCTGGGCGTGAACAGGCGCCGGGCCGAGGAGCTCGGCGAGGCGCTCGCCCTCAAGGCCACCCCGATCAGCGAGATGCGGGGGCAGCTGCGATGAACGAGCAGGTACCCGAGACCCGCCGCGAGCAGCCGGTCCGCGAGATCCCGGTCGAGGTGGTCGGCCGCCGCCAGGGCATGTTCGGTGCCGAGGGCAGCGGTGACACCTCCGGCTTCGGCGGCCTGGCCGCCCCGATCGTGCTGCCCGGTCCGAGCGAACGCCCGTACGGCGGCTGGTTCGACGAGGTCGCCGACGAGCTGGAGGGCGCCCTGGAGGAGCAGGGTCTGGACCCGGTCGAGGTGATCGAGAGGACGGTGGTCGACCGCGGCGAGATCACCTTCCACATCGAGCGCGACCACCTGCTGAGGACCGCCCGGATCCTGCGCGACGACCCGGCGCTGCGCTTCGAGCTCTGCCTGGGGGTGAGCGGCGTGCACTACCCCGGCGACAAGGGCCGCGAGCTGCACGCGGTCTACCACCTGCGCTCGATCACCCACGGCCGGCTGATCCGGCTGGAGGTCACCGCGCCCGACGCCGATCCGCGCGTCCCCTCCGTGGTGAGCGTCTACCCGACCAACGACTGGCACGAGCGCGAGGCCTACGACTTCTTCGGCCTGGTCTTCGAGGGCCACCCGGCGCTCACCCGGATCATGATGCCGGACGACTGGATGGGCCACCCGCAGCGCAAGGACTACCCGCTCGGCGGCATCCCCGTCGAGTACAAGGGCGCCCAGATCCCGGCTCCCGACCAGCGGAGGTCGTACAGCTGATGAACACCCAGCACTATGGAGAGACCGAGGAAGCCGACGCCCGCGAGACCACCGAGGGCCGGGTCTTCACCGTCACCGGCGGCGACTGGGGCGAGGTGGTCGAGGCGGTCGGCCGGGCCGACGACGAACGCATCATCGTCAACATGGGCCCCCAGCACCCGTCCACCCACGGCGTGCTGCGGCTGATCCTGGAGATCGACGGCGAGACGGTGAAGGAGGCCCGCTGCGGCATCGGCTACCTCCACACCGGCATCGAGAAGAACATGGAGTTCCGCAGCTGGGTCCAGGGCACCACCTTCGTGACCCGCATGGACTACCTGACCCCGCTGTTCAACGAGACGGCCTACTGCCTGGCGGTCGAGAAGCTGCTCGGCATCACCGCCGACGTCCCGGACCGCGCCAACGTCATCCGGGTGATGATGATGGAGCTCAACCGGATCGCCTCGCACCTGGTCTGCCTGGCCACCGGCGGCATGGAGATCGGCTCCACCACCCTGATGATCTACGGCTTCCGGGACCGCGAACTGATCCTGGACGTCTTCGAGCTGGTCACCGGCCTGCGCATGAACCACGCGTACGTGCGCCCCGGCGGCCTCGCCCAGGACCTGCCGCCCGGCGCCGTCGACCAGATCCGCGAGGCGGTCAAGGTCTTCCGCTCCCGGATGCACGAGTACGACAAACTCGCCACCGGCAACCCGGTGTTCAAGGCCCGCCTGGTCGACGTCGGCTTCCTGGACCTGCCCGGCTGCCTGGCCCTCGGCGCCACCGGCCCGATCCTGCGCGCCACCGGCCTGCCGCACGACCTGCGCAAGACCGACCCGTACTGCGGTTACCAGGACTACGACTTCGAGGTCGCGATCGCGGACAGCGCCGACTCCTACGGCCGCTTCCTGATCCGCCTGGAGGAGATGAAGCAGTCGCTGCGGATCGTCGAGCAGTGCCTGGACCGGCTGCGGCCCGGCCCGGTCATGGTGGCCGACAAGAAAATCGCCTGGCCGGCCCAACTGGCCGTCGGCCCGGACGGGATGGGCAACTCGCTCGACCACATCCGCAAGATCATGGGCACCTCGATGGAGGCCCTGATCCACCACTTCAAGCTGGTCACCGAGGGCTTCCGGGTCCCGGTCGGCCAGGCGTACGCGGCGGTCGAGTCGCCCAAGGGCGAGCTGGGCGTGCACGTGGTCAGCGACGGCGGGACGCGCCCGTACCGGGTCCACTTCCGGGACCCGTCGTTCACCAATCTGCAGACGATGGCGGCGATGTGCGAGGGCGGCCAGGTGGCCGACGTGATCGTCGCGGTGGCCGGGATCGACCCGGTGATGGGAGGCGTGGACCGGTGACCAACGTCGAACTCGGACTGCCGGCACTGCCGGCCGCACCGTACCCCGAGGAGGTGCGTGCCCGGCTGGCCGCCGACGCCGCCGAGCTGATCGCCCGCTACCCGCAGGCCCGCTCGGCGCTGCTGCCGCTGCTGCACCTGGTGCAGGCGGAGGAGGGCTTCGTCAGCCCGACCGGGATCCGCTTCTGCGCCGAACAGCTGGACCTCACCACCGCCGAGGTCACCGCGGTCGCGACCTTCTACACCATGTACCGGCGCCGCCCGGCCGGGAAGTACCACGTCGGGGTCTGCACCAACACCCTGTGCGCGGTGCTCGGCGGCGACCAGATCTTCGCCGAGCTCCAGGAGCACCTGGGCGTCCGCAACAACGAGACCACCGAGGACGGCGAGGTCTCGATCGAGCACATCGAGTGCAACGCGGCCTGCGACTACGCGCCCGTGGTGATGGTCAACTGGGAGTTCTTCGACAACCAGACCCCGGACAGCGCCCGGCAGCTGGTCGACGACCTGCGCGCCGGTCGCGAGGTCCGGCCCACCCGCGGCGCCCGGTTGTGCGGCTTCAAGGAGACCGCCCGGATCCTGGCCGGCTTCCCCGACGAGCGCCCGGGGGCCAACGACGAGTCCGGCGCCGGCGGCGCGCCCTCCCTGGCCGGCCTGCGGCTGGCCCGCGGCGAGGCCCTGCCCGGCACCCCCGGCACCAAGGTGGTCTCCCCGCGCCCCGAATCCCCGCGCCCGGAATCCCCCCGCTCCGGGGCCAGCGGCCGAGCAGGCGACAACCAGGCAGGCAACAACCAGGCAGGCAACAACCAGGCGGCCAACGGCCAGGCGGGCAACACCCAGGCGGGCAACGGCCAGGAAGGGAGCGAAGCGTGATGACCTCCGCGGAGCCGGCCGAGAAGCTGCTCACCCCGGTCCTGTCCGACTCCTGGGACGACAGCCGCCCCTGGACGCTCGACACCTACCGCCGCCACCACGGCTACGAGGGCCTCAAGACGGCCCTCGCCATGCCGCCCGACGACGTGATCGCCCTGGTCAAGGACTCCGGCCTGCGCGGCCGCGGCGGCGCCGGCTTCCCCACCGGGATGAAGTGGCAGTTCATCCCGCAGAACGACGGCAAGCCGCACTACCTGGTGGTCAACGCGGACGAGTCCGAGCCGGGCACCTGCAAGGACATCCCGCTGCTGTTCGCCAACCCGCACGCGCTGATCGAGGGCATGATCATCGCCTCCTACGCGATCCGCTGCGACCACGCCTTCATCTACCTGCGCGGCGAGGTCGTCCCGGTGCTGCGCCGGCTGCACGCGGCCGTCGCCGAGGCGTACGGGGCGGGGCTGCTGGGCCGGAACATCCTCGGCTCGGGCGTCGACCTGGACATCACCGTGCACGCCGGCGCCGGCGCCTACATCTGCGGCGAGGAGACGGCGCTGCTGGACTCGTTGGAGGGCCGCCGCGGCCAGCCCAGGCTGCGGCCCCCGTTCCCGGCCATCGCCGGCCTGTACGCCTGCCCGACGGTGGTCAACAACGTCGAGTCGATCGCCTCGGTGCCGCCGATCCTGTCCCGCGGCAAGGAGTGGTTCAAGGCCCTGGGCACCGAGAAGTCTCCCGGCTTCACGCTCTACTCGCTCTCCGGCCACGTCACCAACCCCGGCCAGTACGAGGCCCCGCTCGGCGTCACGCTGCGCCAGTTGCTCGACCTCAGCGGCGGCGTCCGCGCCGGGCACCGGCTGAAGTTCTGGACCCCGGGCGGCTCCTCCACTCCGATGTTCACCGACGAGCACCTCGACGTCCCGCTGGACTACGAGGGCGTCGGGGCGGCCGGCTCGATGCTCGGCACCAAGGCGCTCCAGGTCTTCGACGAGACCACCTGCGTGGTGCGGGCCGTCACCCGCTGGACGGAGTTCTACGCCCACGAGTCCTGCGGCAAGTGCACCCCCTGTCGCGAGGGCACCTACTGGCTGGTCCAGCTGCTCAAGCGGATCGAGGCGGGCCAGGGCGTCGACGGGGACCTGGAGAAGCTCCTCGACATCGCCGACAACATCAACGGGAAGTCCTTCTGCGCCCTGGGCGACGGCGCGGCCAGTCCGATCGTCTCCTCGCTCCAGCACTTCCGGGCCGAGTACGAGCAGCACCTGGCCGAGCGCCGCTGCCCGTTCGACCCGGCCGCCTCCACCGTCTGGGCCGACGGCCCCCGCCCCGGCCACCAGTCCGCCACCGAAAGGGAGGTGCACGCGTGACGATCACAGAGCCAACGGCCTCCGAGACAGCGGTCGAACTGGTCACGCTCACCATCGACGGCGTCGAAGTGCGGGTCCCCAAGGGAACGTTGGTGATCCGGGCCGCCGAGACCATCGGCACCCAGATCCCGCGCTTCTGCGACCACCCGCTGCTCGACCCGGCCGGCGCCTGCCGCCAGTGCATCGTCGAGGTCGAGGGCCAGCGCAAGCCGGTCGCCTCCTGCACCATCCCGGTAGCCGAGGGCATGGTGGTGCGCACCCAGCTCAGCTCGCCGGTGGCCGAGAAGGCCCAGCGCGGCGTGATGGAGCTGCTGCTGATCAACCACCCGCTGGACTGCCCGGTCTGCGACAAGGGCGGCGAGTGCCCGCTGCAGAACCAGGCGATGTCCAGCGGCGCCGCCGACTCCCGCTTCGAGGGGATGAAGCGCACCTACGAGAAGCCGGTGCCGATCAGCAGCCAGGTGCTGCTGGACCGCGAGCGCTGCGTGCTGTGCGCGCGCTGCACCCGCTTCTCGCAGCAGATCGCCGGGGACCCGTTCATCGACCTGGTGGAGCGCGGGGCGCTGCAGCAGGTCGGCACCGGCGAGGGCGACGACTTCGAGTCGTACTTCTCCGGGAACACCATCCAGATCTGCCCGGTGGGCGCGCTCACCTCGGCGGCGTACCGGTTCCGTTCGCGCCCCTTCGACCTGGTCTCCTCGCCGAGCGTGTGCGAGCACTGCGCCTCGGGCTGCGCGCAGCGCACCGACCACCGGCGCGGCAAGGTGCTGCGCCGCCTGGCGGGCGAGGACCCGGCGGTGAACGAGGAGTGGAACTGCGACAAGGGCCGCTTCGCCTTCCGCTACGCCCAGCAGCGCGACCGGCTGACCACCCCGCTGGTGCGGGTGGACGGCGAGCTGGTGCCGGCCTCCTGGCCGGAGGCGCTGGCCCGGGCGGCCGAGGGGCTGCGCGGGGTCCGGGCGGGGGTGCTGGCCGGCGGCCGGGTGACGGTCGAGGACGCCTACGCGTACGGGAAGTTCGCGCGGGTGGTGCTGGGCACCAACGACGTGGACTTCCGGGCCCGCCCGCACAGCGGCGAGGAGGCGGACTTCCTGGCCGCGGCGGTGGCCGGGCGGGGCGTCGACGTGGACGGCACCGGGGTGTCGTACGAGGACCTCGACCGGGCGCCGGCGGTGCTGCTGGCGGGCTTCGAGCCGGAGGAGGAGTCGCCGATCGTCTTCCTGCGGCTGCGCAAGGCGACCCGGGCGACGGGCCTGAAGGTGTTCTCGGTGGCCGCGTTCGGCTCCCGGGGCCTGGCGAAGCTGCGCGGAGCGCTGCTGCCGGCCGCCCCCGGCACCGAGCCGGAGTGGTTCGCGGCGCTGGCGGCGGACGAGCCGCTGAACGACGACGCGGGCCGGGCGGCCGAACTGCTGCGCGCCCCGGGCGCGGTGATCCTGGCGGGCGAGCGGCTGGCCGCCGTCCCGGGCGGGCTGACGGCGGTGCTGCGGCTGGCGCACGCGACGGGCGCGAGGCTCGCCTGGGTGCCGCGCCGGGCCGGTGAGCGCGGGGCCGTCGAGGCGGGCGCGCTGCCGGGCCTGCTGCCCGGCGGCCGTCCGGTGGCCGTTCCGGCGGCCCGGGCGGAGGCGGCCGCGGTGTGGGGCGGGGCCGAACCGCCGTCCCGGCCGGGCCGGGACACGGACGGGATCCTGGCGGCGGCCGCGGCGGGCGAGTTGGACGCGCTGCTGGTCGGCGGGGTGGATCCGGACGACCTGCCGGATCCGGCGCTGGCCGACGAGGCGCTGGCGGCGGTGCCGTTCCTGGTGTCGCTGGAGCTGCGGCCCTCGGCGGTGACGGCGCGGGCCGACGTGGTGCTGCCGGTGGCGGCGGTGGCGGAGAAGGCCGGCACCTTCCTGGACTGGGAGGGCCGGGTGCGGATGTTCGAGTCGGCGCTCAAGCCGGACCAGCAGATGGGCCGCCACCTCCAGCCGGATCTGCGGGTGCTGGGCATGCTGGCCGACGCGCTGGGTCACCGGCTGGGGCTGCCGGACGTCCGGGCGGCCCGGTTGGAGCTGGACCGCTTCGCCCCCTGGGAGGGCGACCGCACGGCCGACCCGGCGGCGCACCCGGGCCTGCTGCCCCGCCCGGCCACCGGCCAGGCGGTGCTGGCGGGTTGGCGCCTGCTGCTGGACAACGGCGTGCTGCAGCAGGGGGACCCGCACCTCGCGGGCACCCGGCACCGGGCGGTGGCCCGGATCTCGGCGGAGACGGCCAAGGAGATCGGTGCCGAGGCGGCCGAGGAGCTGCGGCTGACCGGCCCGGCCGGATCACTGACCCTGCCGCTGGAGGTCACCGACTCGATCCCGGACCGCACGGTCTGGGTCCCGCTCGACTCCACACCGGGCGGTGCCCACCGCGCGCTCGGCACCACCGTCGGCCACCTGGTCACCATCGCCGCGGCCGAGTCGGAACCCGAGTCGGAACCCGAGCCCGAACCCGAGCCCGAGCCCGAAGTCGGACCCGGACCCGAAGTCGGACCCGCACCCGGGGCCGGCTCCGAACCCGGGGCCGAGGCCGAGACCGCCGGCGACGGCACAGGGGAGGACCGATGACGTCGCAGCCGTACGAGACGCTCCACTTCTTCGGGCAGGACCCGTGGTGGCTGGTGCTGCTGAAGGCGGTGTTCTGCTTCGCCTTCCTGGTCCTGACGGTGCTGATCGCGATCGTCTGGGAGCGCAAGGTGGTGGCCTGGATGCAGCTGCGCATCGGGCCCAACCGGCACGGCCCGTGGGGCCTGCTGCAGTCGCTGGCGGACGGCGTGAAGCTGGCGCTGAAGGAAGACCTGGTGGTCAAGGGCTCGGACAAGGTGGTCTACATCCTGGCCCCGATCGTCTGCGCCATCCCCGCGTTCATGGCCTTCGCGGTGATCCCGTTCGGTCCGGCCGGCAACGAGGTGTCGATCTTCGGCACCCGTACGCCGCTCCAGTTGACGGACTTCCCGGTCGCGCTGCTGTACGTCCTGGCGACGGCCTCGGTGGGCATCTACGGCATCGTGCTGGCCGGCTGGTCCTCGGGCTCGACGTACCCGCTGCTGGGAGGGCTGCGCTCGTCCGCGCAGATGATCAGCTACGAGATCGCGATGGGCCTGTCCTTCGCGGCGGTGTTCATCTACTCGGGCTCGATGTCGACCTCGGAGATCGTGGCGCACCAGCAGCCGACCTGGTTCGCGGCGCTGCTGCCGGTGTCGTTCATCGTCTACATCATCGCGATGGTCGGCGAGACCAACCGGGCGCCGTTCGACCTGCCGGAGGCCGAGGGCGAGCTGGTCGGCGGCTTCAACACCGAGTACTCCTCGCTGAAGTTCGCGATGTTCATGCTGGCCGAGTACGTGAACATGGTGACGGTCTCGGCGGTGGCCTCGACCCTCTTCCTGGGCGGCTGGCGGGCCCCGTGGCCGGTGACGACCTTCTGGGAGGGCGCCAACCACGGCTGGTGGCCGATGCTGTGGATCACGCTGAAGATCCAGCTGCTGCTGTTCTTCTTCATCTGGCTGCGCGGCACGCTGCCCCGGCTCCGCTACGACCAGTTCATGAAGCTGGGCTGGAAGGTGCTGATCCCGGTCTCGCTGGTGTGGCTGGTGCTGATCGCGAGCGTGCGGGCGCTGCGCAACGAGGGCTACGGCTTCGGCCAGGTGGTGCTGTACGTGGGCGCCCCGGTCGGGGCGGTGCTGCTGCTGGCGCTGCTGCGGGACTTCCTGAGGAAGCAGCCGGAGCCCGGGGAGGCCCCGCCCGGCGCGGGCCCCGCCCGGCCGAAGGACGGGGGGGAGTTCGACCCGATGGCGGGCGGCTACCCCGTCCCGCCGCTGCCCGGCCAGGTGCTCCCGCCGGTGCCGCGCCGCCGCAGCCGTGCCCCGAAGCAACTCCAGGACGCCCTCAACGGGGCCGACCATTCCGAAGGGAGCTGAACCGAGATGTCCGACCAGTCCGATCGAACGGGCCGCGCCGAACGGGGCGACCGTCCGTCGATCCTCGGCCCGGCCGCCGGCTTCGGCGTGACCTTCAAGGCCATGTTCAAGAAGCGGCTCACCGAGCAGTACCCGGAGCAGAAGAAGCCCACCGCTCCGCGCTTCCACGGCCGCCACCAGCTGAACCGGCACCCGGACGGCCTGGAGAAGTGCGTCGGCTGCGAGCTGTGCGCGTGGGCCTGTCCGGCCGACGCGATCTACGTGGAGGGCGCGGACAACCGGGACGAGGAGCGCTACTCCCCGGGTGAGCGCTACGGCGCGGTGTACCAGATCAACTACGCCCGCTGCATCCTGTGCGGGCTGTGCATCGAGGCCTGCCCGACCAGGGCGCTGACCATGACCAACGAGTACGAGCTGGCCGACTCCTCCCGGCGGGACCTCATCTTCACCAAGGAGCAGCTGCTGGTGGGCCTGTCCGAGGGCATGGTCGACACCCCGCACGCGATCTTCCCGGGCACCGACGAGGGCGCGTACTACCGGGGCGAGGTCACCGCGGCGGCGCCGGGGACGGTCCAGCAGGAGCGCACCGAGCGGGACAAGGAGGTGCAGCAGTGATCGCGCGGCTGGCGGAGGCGACCGGGACGACCTCGACGGGCGAGGCCGTCCAGTTCTGGGTGCTCGCGGTGATCGCGGTCGGCGGCGCGCTCGGCATGGTGCTGATGCGCAAGGCCGTGCACAGCGCGCTCTGCCTGGCGGCCACCATGCTGGCGCTGGCGGTCTGTTACATGGCCCAGGGCGCGGTGTTCCTGGGCGTGGTGCAGATCGTGGTCTACACCGGCGCGATCATGATGCTGTTCCTGTTCGTGGTGATGCTGGTCGGCGTCACGGGTGAGGACTCGCTGAAGGAGCAGCTGAAGGGCCAGCGGTTCGCCGCGGCGCTGTGCGGGCTGGGCTTCGGCGTGCTGCTGATCGCCGGGATCGCCAACGCGAAGCTGAACCACTTCACCGGGCTGTCCGAGGCGAACGCCGAGGGCAACGTGCCGGGCCTGGCCCGGCTGATCTTCACCCGGTACGTGTGGGCCTTCGAGGTCACCGGCGCGCTGCTGATCACCGCGGCGATCGGCGCGATGGTGCTGACCCACCGGGAGCACGTGAAGGCGCCGAAGACGCAGCGCGAGCTGGCGGCCCAGCGGGTCGTGGACAACATCCAGCTGCCGCCGCTGCCGGCGCCGGGCGTGTACGCCCGGCACAACGCGGTGGACGTGCCGGGGCTGCTGCCGGACGGCACGATCGCCGAGGACTCGGTGATGGCGACGCTGCGCGAGCGCGGCCAGGTCCGGGACGTCAGCCAGGCGATGCTGCGGCGGATGGCGGAGCTGGAGAACAGCACGGCGGACTGGCTGGGCCGTCCGTCCTCGGAGCGGCCGGCCGTGACGGCCCCGCGCAAGTCGCTGGAGCCGGTGCCGGCCAACGGCGCCCCGCTGTCGGCGAACGGCGGGGCGGTGACGGCGAACGGGCCGGCGAACGGCGAGCAGGTGCCGGCGAACAACGTGAAGCACCCGGCCGACGAGGAGGGCGCGGAGTGAACCCGGTCAACTACCTCTACCTGTCGGCCCTGTTGTTCACCATCGGCGCGGCCGGGGTGCTGGTCCGACGCAACGCGATCGTGCTGTTCATGTGCGTGGAGCTGATGCTGAACGCCTCGAACCTCGCCCTGGTGACCTTCTCCCGGCTGCACGGGACCTTGGACGGCCAGATCATCGCGTTCTTCACGATGGTGGTCGCGGCGGCCGAGGTCGTGGTCGGCCTCGCCATCATCGTCTCCATCTTCCGGACCAGGCACTCCGCTTCGGTCGACGACAGCAACCTGATGAAGCTGTAGGCGGAGGGCCCTCGGTGAAATCTCTCATTCCGCTGCTGGTGGCGGCTCCACTGGCGGGCGCCGCCCTGCTGCTGCTCGGCGGCCGGGCGCTGGACCGCTTCGGCCACTGGCTGGCCACCGCGCTCGCGGCGCTCTCGTTCGGCTTCGGCCTGGCCCTGTTCTCGGACATGCTCGGCCGTGACGCCGAGCACCGGGCGGTCACCCGGCACCTGTTCAGCTGGATCCCGGTGAACGGCTTCCAGGCCGACGTCTCCTTCCGGCTCGACCAGCTGTCGATGACCTTCGTCCTGCTGATCACCGGTGTCGGCACGCTGATCCACCTCTACTCGGTCGGCTACATGGCGCACGACGAGCGCCGGCGCCGCTTCTTCGCGTACCTGAACCTGTTCCTGGCCGCCATGCTGCTGCTGGTGGTCGCGGACAACTACCTGCTGCTGTACTTCGGCTGGGAGGGCGTGGGCCTGGCCTCGTACCTCCTGATCGGTTTCTGGCAGCACAAGCCGAGCGCGGCGACGGCGGCGAAGAAGGCCTTCATCGTCAACCGGGTCGGCGACATGGGCCTGTCCATCGCGATCATGCTGATGTTCGCGGAGTTCGGCTCCTTCGCCTTCGACCCGGTCTTCGGCGGTGCCCACCAGGCGAGCGAGGGCAAGCTGACGGCGATCGGCCTGATGCTGCTGCTGGCGGCCTGCGGCAAGTCGGCGCAGGTGCCGCTGCAGTCCTGGCTCGGGGACGCGATGGAGGGCCCGACCCCGGTGTCGGCGCTGATCCACGCGGCCACCATGGTGACCGCGGGCGTCTACCTGATCACCCGCTCCTCGGCGGTCTTCGACCTGGCGCCGGACGCGCAGACCGCCGTGGTGGTGGTCGGCGCGGTCACGCTGCTGTTCGGTGCGATCGTCGGTTGCGCCAAGGACGACATCAAGAAGGCGCTGGCCGGCTCGACGATGTCGCAGATCGGCTACATGGTGCTGGCGGCCGGGCTCGGCCCGATCGGCTACGCCTTCGCGATCATGCACCTGGTGACCCACGGCTTCTTCAAGGCCGGGCTGTTCCTCGGCGCCGGGTCGGTCATGCACGGCATGAACGACGAGGTGAACATGCGTCACTACGGCGGCCTGCGGAAGTACATGCCGGTCACCTTCGTCACCTTCGGCCTCGGCTACCTGGCGATCATCGGCTTCCCGGGCCTGTCCGGCTTCTTCTCCAAGGACAAGATCATCGAGGCGGCCTTCGCCAAGGGCGGCACCGAGGGCTGGATCCTCGGGGGGTGCGCGCTGGTCGGCGCGGCGGTCACCGCGTTCTACATGACCAGGGTCATGGTGCTGACCTTCTTCGGCGAGAAGCGCTGGCAGCCGGACGCGCAGGGCAACGCCCCGCACCCGCACGAGTCGCCGCGGACGATGACCCTTCCGATGGTCCTACTGGCCTTCGGCTCGGTCTTCGCGGGCGGGCTGTTCGCCTTCAACGACTCCTTCCTGAAGTGGCTGGAGCCGGTCACCGGGCACGAGGAGGGCAACTCCCCGCTCGCCCCGCTGACCGTCACCCTGCTGACCACGGCCTGCATGCTGGCCGGCGTCGCCCTCGCGTACCTGGTGTACGGGCGCTCGCCGGTCCCGGTGGTGCCGCCGGTCGGCTCCCCGCTCACCCGGGCCGCCCGCCGCGACCTGCTGCAGGACGACTTCAACCACGCGGTGCTGGTGCGGCCGGGTTCGGCGCTCGCCGCGGCGCTGGTCTTCTTCGACAGCCGCGGCCTGGACGGCGTGGTCAACGGCCTGGCCGCCGGGATCGGCGGGCTCTCCGGCCGGTTGCGGCGGGTCCAGAACGGCTACGTCCGCTCGTACGCGCTCTCCATGTTCGGCGGCACGCTGGTGCTGGTCGCCATGACTCTCCTGATGAGGTCCACGTGATGACTCGTCCTGATATCCGTTGGGGGGCCAGGCCATGAGTGTTTTGTTGACCGCCACCTGCGCCGTCCCGGCGGCCGGCGCGGTTCTGACGGCCGCGCTGCCCGCCGGGTCCTCCGAGAGCCGACGCAGGACCACCAAGGCCGTCGCGCTGGGCGCCTCGGCCGTCACCCTGGTGCTGGCCGCCGTGGTGGCGGCCCGGTTCGACCCGCACGGCGCCCGCTTCCAGCTGAACGAGTCGTACAGCTGGATCCGTTCCTTCGGCATCACCTTCTCGCTCGGCGTGGACGGCATCGGCGCCGTGCTCGCCTTGCTCACCGCCGTGCTCGTGCCGCTGGTGATCCTCGCCTCCTGGCACGACGCCGACCCGGCGCCGGCCGGGCCGGACGGCACCTTCGAGAACAAGCGCCGCACCCAGGCCTTCTTCGCCCTGATCCTGGCGGTGGAGGCGATGGTGGTCGTCTCCTTCTACGCCACCGACGTCTTCGTGTTCTACGTGTTCTTCGAAGCCATGCTGATCCCGATGTACTTCCTGATCGGCGGCTTCGGCGACCGGGCGGGCGGCCCCGAGTCGGCGCGTCAGCGCTCCTACGCGGCCGTGAAGTTCCTGCTCTACAACCTGCTCGGCGGCCTGGTGATGCTGGCCGCCGTGATCGGCCTGTACGTGACCGCGCAGGACCAGGGCTTCGGCACCTTCGACCTGCCGACCCTGACCTCGGCGATCGCCGACGGCCGGCTCCAGCTGACCGGCACCGTCGAGAAGGCGCTGTTCCTGGGCTTCTTCTTCGCCTTCGCGGTGAAGGCCCCGCTCTGGCCGCTGCACACCTGGCTGCCGAACGCGATGGGCGAGTCCACCGCCGGCACCGCCGTGCTGATCACCGCGGTGGTGGACAAGGTCGGCACCTTCGCGATGCTGCGCTTCTGCCTCGGGCTGTTCCCGAACGCCTCGAAGACCTTCGCCCCGGCGATCCTGGTCCTCGCGCTGGTCGGGATCGTCTACGGCGCGCTGCTGGCGATCGGCCAGAAGGACATCAAGCGCCTGGTGGCGTACGCCTCGATCTCGCACTTCGGCTTCATCATCATGGGCGTCTTCGCCCTGACCAGCCAGGGCCAGAGCGGCGCCACCCTGTACATGGTCAACCACGGCCTGTCCACGGCGGCGTGGATGCTGGTGGCCGGCTTCCTGATCTCCCGTCGCGGCTCGCGGCTGATCGCCGACTACGGCGGCGTGCAGAAGGTCGCCCCGGTGCTGGCCGGGACCTTCCTGATCGGCAGCCTGGCCACCCTGTCACTGCCCGGGCTGGCCCCGTTCGTCAGCGAGTTCCTGGTCCTGGTGGGCACCTTCACCCGCTACCCGGCGATCGGCATCGTGGCCACCTTCGGCATCGTGCTGGCCGCGCTGTACGCCCTGTTGCTGTACCAGCGCACCATGACCGGCCCGGTGAAGGACGGGGTGCGCACGATGCCCGACCTCAAGGCCCGCGAACTCGCCGTGGTCGGCCCGCTGGTGGCGCTGACCATCCTGCTCGGCGTCTACCCCAAGCCGCTCACCGACCTGGTCAACCCCTCGGTGAACGCGACGCTCTCGCAGGTCCACCAGACCGACCCGGCGCCGGCCCACCCGGTCGCCGCCACCTCAGGAGGTGAGCAGAAGTGAGTGCCACCGCAGTGCTCGCCGCCGCCGGCGGCAACACCGCCAGCATCCCGGCGCCGCACATCGAGTACGGCCAGCTCTCCCCGATGCTCGTGGTGTTCGCGGCCGCCGTGGCCGGCGTCCTGGTGGAGGCCTTCGTGCCCCGCCGGTACCGGCACTGGACCCAGGTGACGCTCGCCCTGGCCGGGCTGGTCGGCGCCTTCGTCGCCGTGGTGGTGCTGGCCGTGCAGAGCCACGGCTTCACCCGGATCGACCTGCTGGCCATGGAGTCCGTCGCGATGGACGGCCCGGCGCTGTTCCTCCAGGGCGTGATCCTGCTGGCCTCCGTGGTCGCGGTGCTCACCTACGCCGAGCGGAGGCTGGAGCCCAAGGCCGGCGGCCTGCCCGCCGACGCCTTCGCCGCCCAGGCCGCCGCCACCCCCGGCGGCGAGCAGGAGCGGGCCGCGGTCCGGGCCGGCTTCGCCACCAGCGAGGTCTTCCCGCTCACCATGTTCGCGGTCGGCGGCATGCTGCTGTTCCCCGCCGCCAACGACCTGCTGACCATGTTCGTGGCGCTGGAGGTCTTCTCGCTGCCGCTGTACCTGCTGTGCGCGCTGGCCCGGCGCCGCCGGCTGCTCTCCCAGGAGGCGGCGGTCAAGTACTTCCTGCTCGGCGCCTTCGCCTCGGCGTTCTTCCTGTTCGGCACCGCGCTGCTGTACGGCTACGCGGGCAGCGTGAGGCTCGGCGACATCGGGGACGTCATCTCCGGCAAGGCGATGACCACCCCCGCGCAGCTGAGCACCACCCAGAGCGACGCGCTGGTGCTGACCGGCCTGGCGATGCTGGCGGTCGGCCTGCTGTTCAAGGTCGCCGCGGTGCCCTTCCACTCCTGGACCCCGGACGTCTACCAGGGCGCGCCGACCCCGGTGACCGGTTTCATGGCGGCGGCCACCAAGGTCGCGGCCTTCGGGGCCTTCCTGCGGCTGTTCTACGTGGCCTTCCCGGGCCTGCGGCTGGACTGGCGGCCGGTGATGTGGGGCGTCGCGATCCTCACCATGGTGGTGGGCGCGGTGCTCGCGGTGACCCAGCAGGACGTCAAGCGCCTGCTGGCGTACTCCTCGATCGCGCACGCGGGGTTCATCCTGACCGGCGTGATCGCCGTCAACAAGCAGGGCATCTCCTCGGTGCTGTTCTACCTGCTCGCGTACTCCTTCGTGACGCTCGGCGCGTTCGCGGTGGTGACCCTGGTGCGCGACTCCAAGGGCGAGGCGACCCACCTGTCCAGTTGGGCCGGGCTCGGGCGGCGCTCGCCGCTGGTGGCGGCGGTGTTCGCGCTGTTCCTGCTGGCCTTCGCCGGGATTCCGCTGACCTCCGGGTTCACCGGGAAGTTCGCGGTGTTCCAGGCCGCGGCCAGCGGCGGGGCGACCCCGCTGGTGGTGGTCGGCGTGCTGAGCTCGGCGGTGGCCGCGTTCTTCTACATCAGGGTCATCGTGCTGATGTTCTTCTCGGACCCCCAGCCGGGGGGCCCCACGGTGGCGGTCCCGAGCGCCTTCACGGCGACCGCGATCGGGGTGGGGGTGCTGGTCACGCTGGGTCTCGGACTGCTGCCGCAGTACTTCCTCGACCTCGCCTCCAAGGCCTCGCTGTTCGTGCGCTGACCTTTACGTCCACCGCTCCCGACCAGGGCCCCGTCCGGGC
>NZ_JBHVET010000014.1:0-32809 GCF_042802135.1 Kitasatospora sp. NPDC057512 | reverse complement strand
ACCGTGCGGTCAGTCGCCGATCCCGGCGAGCTCCCGCAGCCGACGGGCCTGCGCCGCCCGTTCGGCCGAACGCTGCTCGTCGAAGGAGCGCCCGGCGGCGCCCTGCAGCAGCGCCTTGGTCTCGATCACCGCGCCGCGCGGAGCGGCCAGCAGGGCCGCCGCGAGGTCCCGGGCGGCGGCGTCCAGCTCCTCGCCCGGCACCGCCAGGTTGGCCAGCCCGGTCGCGGTGGCCTCCTCGGCCCCCACCCAGCGGCCGGTCGCACAGATCTCCAGCGCCCGCGCGTAGCCGACGAGTTCGGTGAGCGGCTTGGTGCCGGCCAGGTCCGGGACGAGGCCCAGCGAGGTCTCCTTCATCGCGAACTGGACGTCCTCGGCGACCACCCGCAGGTCGCAGCCGAGGGCCAGCTGGAAGCCCGCGCCGACGGCGTGGCCCTGGACCACCGCGATGGAGATCAGGTCCGGCCGGCGCCACCAGGTGAAGGCCTCCTGGTACGAGGCGATGGCGGCGTCCAGCTCCTGGTCGGTGGAGGCGGCGAGCTGGAGGAAGGTGGGCTCGCCCGGGATGCCCTCGGGGGTGAACATGGCCCGGTCCAGCCCGGCGGAGAAGGAGACCCCCTCCGCGCGCAGCAGCACCACCCGGACGCTGCCGGGCAGCTCGCGCCCGGCGTCGGCGAGGGCGCGCCAGAGCGCGGGCGACTGGGCGTTGCGCCGCTTGGGTCGGCACAGGGTGACGACGGCGAGTTCACCGTCGATCTCCAGGCGGACGCCGTCCCGCTCCCAGCTCGGGGCCTGCGGGTCGGTGGCGGGAGCGGTCATGCGGGGACCTCCGGTGGCGAGGGACTTGGCTACCGGAGAGTAACAAACCTCGACGCGCAAGGGCAGGGGCCCCGATCGGGAAGGATCGACGGGGCCCGGGGCACTCGACGGGGGATCGGAAGAGACGATCCCGGGAGAAATGAACGGACTTCGGAAAACGGGGGACGGACGACACCCCGGACATGACGATCGGCGGCCGGTCCACACGACCCGAGGGCGGACGCCCGGCTGAATGGTCAACCGTCGTCTCCTCGGTCGGCGTCCTGCCGCCGCGTCATCCAGCCAATGGCTGACGAACCGTCAGGAACTGGCCCCGGCAGTCGCTTTGTTCTTGCCCCGCGTGGCACCGCCGCGGCCCCGGAGAATGACTCCGGATTCGCTCAGCATCCGGTGCACGAAGCCGTACGAACGACCGGTCTCCTCCGCGAGAGCGCGAATGCTCGCCCCGGAGTCGTACTTCTTCTTGAGATCGGCCGCGAGCTTCTCACGCGCGGCACCGGTCACCCGGCTGCCCTTTTTCAGAGTCTCGGCCACCCGTGCCTCCTCGTAGCGTTGCTCGGTCAGAATCCCATGATCACCCATCCACCGCGTCCTGGCCACCCATTCGACAAGGTCGATGTCGGAATTGCGTGGTCCACCGGTGGTGATCCGAGCGCATCGGGGCGCTCACACAGAGTGCACGCCCCCGGGCTGATGCCGCCGTTTGCCGAAAAAGAGCTGATCAGCAGCGTCGGCCCGACCACGATCGAGTGGCGGGCCGACGGAAAGTCCTTAAACGGAATCCGGGTCTACTTCATTCCCGAACACGCCGAAAGGACTAGATATTCTCATCCGAAAAGCGGATCTCGCGTCTACTTCCGGTCAGGCCAGCGAGACCAGATCGGCGTAGCCCGGGTTCCACAGGTCCTCCACGCCGTCCGGCAGCAGGATGATCCGCTCCGGGTCGAGCGCCTCGACCGCGCCCTCGTCGTGGGTGACCAGCACGACCGCGCCGGAGAACTCGCGCAGCGCGCCCAGGATCTCCTCGCGGCTGGCCGGGTCGAGGTTGTTGGTGGGCTCGTCGAGCAGCAGCACGTTGGCGGAGGAGACCACCAGGGTGGCCAGCGCCAGGCGGGTCTTCTCACCGCCGGAGAGCACCCCGGCCGGCTTGTCGACGTCGTCGCCGGAGAACAGGAAGGACCCGAGGATCTTGCGGATCTGCACCAGGTCGGTGTCCGGCGCGGCCGAGCGCATGTTCTCCAGGACGCTGCGGTCCGGGTCGAGCGTCTCGTGCTCCTGGGCGTAGTAGCCGATCTTCAGGCCGTGGCCCGGGATCACCTCGCCGGTGTCCGGCGCCTCCACCCCGGCCAGCATCCGCAGCAGGGTGGTCTTGCCGGCGCCGTTGAAGCCCAGCACGACGACCCGGGAGCCCCGGTCGATCGCCAGGTCGACGTCGGTGAAGATCTCCAGCGAGCCGTAGGACTTGGACAGGCCGCTGGCGGTCAGCGGGGTCTTGCCGCAGGGGGCCGGGTCGGGGAAGCGCAGCTTGGCGACCTTGTCGTTCACCCGGACCTGCTCCAGACCGGAGAGCAGCTTGTCGGCGCGGCGGGCCATGTTCTGCGCGGCCACCGTCTTGGTCGCCTTGGCGCGCATCTTGTCGGCCTGCGCGTTCAGGGTCGCGGCCTTCTTCTCGGCGTTGGCCCGCTCGCGCTTGCGGCGCTTCTCGTCGTCCTCGCGCTGCTGCTGGTACTGCTTCCAGCCCATGTTGTAGACGTCGATGGCGGAGCGGTTGGCGTCCAGGTAGAAGACCTTGTTGACGACCGTCTCGACCAGGTCGACGTCGTGCGAGATGACGATGAAGCCGCCCTTGTAGGTCTTCAGGAAGTCCCGCAGCCAGACGATCGAGTCCGCGTCCAGGTGGTTGGTGGGCTCGTCGAGCAGTAGCACGTCGGAGTCCGAGAAGAGGATCCGGGCCAGCTCGACACGACGGCGCTGACCACCGGAGAGGGTGTGCAGCGGCTGGGCGAGGATGCGGTCCGGCAGGCCCAGCGCGGCGGCGATGGTGGCGGCCTCGGCCTCGGCGGCGTACCCGCCCTTGGTGAGGAACTCGGTCTCCAGCCGGGCGTACTTCTTCATCGCGTTGTCCCGGGTGGCGCCCTTGCCGTTGGCCATCCGGTCCTCGTTCTCGCGCATCTTCTTCAGCACGGTGTCGAGGCCGCGGGCGGACAGGATGCGGTCCTTGGCGAGGACGTCCAGGTCGCCGGTGCGCGGGTCCTGCGGGAGGTAGCCGACCTCGCCCGAACGGGTGACGGTACCGGCGGCCGGCAGGCCCTCGCCGGCCAGCACCTTGGTGAGCGTCGTCTTGCCGGCGCCGTTGCGGCCGACCAGGCCGATCCGGTCACCGGCGGCGACCTTGAAGCTCGCGGACTCGATCAGGATCCGGGCACCGGCACGCAGTTCGAGGGCGTTGGCGGAAATCATGGCTGGGGACTACTCCTGGGACGTGGGCGGGCGGCCGGGTGCGACGGACCCGGGGCCGGGTTGGCATGAGGGGGGCTTCATCGGCGGTCGGCGCGGCCCTCGCGGCGCCGCCGCCCGCTATTGCCCGGAGAAGATAGCCATGACGGCAAGTCTACCGGGCCCCGTACCACCCTCGGGGAAGTACCGCCCAGGGGTATCCACCGGCCTACCGGCCCACCGGCCGGGGGCCGTCCCGGCGACCGGGGCTACCGGGGCTGCTCGGCCGGCTGGTCCCCCGCGGGGGCTCCGGCGGCCGCCGAGGCGTCCGGGGCCGGGTTCGCGGCCGGGTCCTGGCCGGCGGCCGGGTCCGCCGCGCAGCCGCCCTGCGGACGGACCGCCGCGAACGGCGCGCCCACGCTGCCGCAGGCCGTCTCCGGCGCGGCCGCCCTGGTGTCGAACACCCTGGGCGGGACGACCGGGCCGTCGGTGATCTCCACCCGGCTGCGGTCCAGCACCTTGACCGTGGCCGTCGGGCCGGTGCTCATCGCCCAGCCGTTGCTGTCCAGCCGGTAGCCAGTGATGCCGCCGGAGACGGCCTGCCCGCCGCTGTTGGTGCAGGTGCGCGGGATCAGCACGGCGTAGTCGGTGTGGACGGCGCGCAGCGGGTCGTAGACGCAGCCGCCGGAGGGCTTGTCGTTGTAGCGCAGGTCGCCGTCGGCGTCGCGCAGGCCCATGGTGAGGTTCGGGGTGACCAGGGCCAGCCAGGGCGAGCCGTCCCGCTGGACGGTGTGCAGCGCGGCCGCGGCCCGCTGCTTGGCGAGCGCCTTGCGCTGGACGTCGGTCCGCTTGTCGGCGCCGGGCTCGCCGTCGCCGTGCAGCCAGTCGGCCAGGCCGGGCACCACGCGGTGCCAGCGCACCTCGTGGTCGCCGGGGCGCACCGAGGTGACCATGCCGTCGTCCCAGACCACGATCGCGTTGTCGCCGGCCATCGCCAGGTAGAGCGCCTCGACGCCCTCACGGCGGTAGGACCAGGCCTGCTCGCCGGTCTGCCTGTGGAAGGCCTCCAGGCCCGGGCCCACCCGCAGGTCGAGGTCGGCCGAGCCGAGCGACTCGGAGTTCACCGGCGTCGCCCCCGCGTCGCCCGGTCCCGCGACCCGGTCGCCGAACGGCACCGGCTTGTTCGCGTGCGCCGCCGCCCCTGCCGCAAGGACCAGCACCACCGCCGAGGCAGGCAGGATCGAGCGGGGGGTCAGTACACGCAGAGGCTTCCAGGACACGGCCGGAGCGTACCTTTCACCGGGCACGCGAGTCAGCCCGGTTCCACCGCCGCCGGGCCCCGCCGGGCGTCCGCCGGGCCCCGTGCGCCCGCCCCGCGCGCCCGCCCGCCCACCTGCGCCGTCGGGGCCGTGACCGCTCCGCCGGGTCCGCCGGAGCGGGCCGGACGGGCCCGGCCGGACCGTTACAGATCTGATACCTGACCGCCGGTCGCCGGCCGTTGCGGCAGACGGCGTTCGAATGGCGCCCACTTTAGGGTGACATTCGGCTTTTTCGTCCCCCTTCGGGCCTACTGTCGGCGAGCGGGGCGTCACGGTCCGTCCACGCCGAGACCGTGCGCCCCGCCCACGCGACGTCCGGAGGAGAGCACCATGCGAATCGGCCGCCTGACGCTGGCCGCCGCCACCCTGCTGCTGATGGCCACGGCCAGCGTCCCGGCGGGGACGCCGTTCAGCCAGACCGAACGGCACACCCTCTCCTCGGACGCCATCGAGCCGCGCGGCGCGGCCCCCCGCCCTCCGGTCCAGCGACCGAACCACGAGCCGCCGTTCGGCGCCTTCGTCGGCTCCTGGGACAACCACATCCCGCAGATCCGCCAGTACGCGCAGTGGCTCGGCGACGCGAACATGCAGGTCGGCCACACCTATCTGGCGGGCAACGACTGGAGCGACATCGAGGGCGAGGCGATGGTGCTCGGCCTCTGGTCGCAGTGGCGGCAGGCCGACCCGTCCCGGCTGCTGGTGCTCGGCGTGCCGATGCTGGTGCCCAGCGAGGCGAACGTGCCGGACGGCGAGGTCGCCAGGCTGCTCGCCCAGGGGGAGCGCGGGGACTTCGACGCGCACTTCCTCAAGCTCGCGCGCCGGCTGGTCGCGCTGGGCGGCGCGGACACCGTGCTCACGCTCGGCTGGGAGATGAACGGCACCACCTACACCCACCGCTGCAAGCCCGACCCGTCCGCGTGGAAGGCGTACTGGCGGCGGATCGTCGGGGTGATGCGCTCGGTGCCCGGCCAGCGCTTCCGCTTCGACTTCGCCCCCAGCCGGGGCCTGGACGCCGTCCCGTGGACCAAGTGCTACCCCGGCGACGACGTGGTCGACATCATCGGCATGGACAGCTACGACCAGCCCGCCGGCGGCACCTTCGACGACTACGTGCGCGAGCCGTACGGGCTCCAGGACCAGGTGGAGTTCGCCGCCAAGCGCGGCAAGCCGGTCTCGTACCCGGAGTGGGGGCTGTTCCGCAACGGCGACAACCCCGAGTACGTGCGCCGGATGGTCGACTGGATCCGCACCCACGACACCGCCTACCAGACCGTCACCGACTACTGTCCGCACGGCTTCTTCGAGTGCGAACGCAATCCCCGCTCGGCGTCGGCGTTCAAGCAGCTGATGTCCGGTTCGAAGGGGGCCCCGGCGCCGGACGGGGTGCCGGCGCCGGACGCGCCCACGGTGCCGGGCCCGGCCGACCCGCCGGACGCGCCCGCCGTACCCGCCGCCCCCGCCGTGCCCGGGGGTGGCGCCGCCCCGAGCCGGGCGGCGAGCCCCTCGACCCGTCCGACCGCTCCCAAGCCGACGCGCAAGCCGACGGGCGGCGCGCGGCACGCCCGGCACTGAGCGGTCAGCTGCGGCGGCGGGCCAGCAGCGCCTCCTTGAGGCGGGGGAAGCGGGTGCGCAGCTGGTGCGCCGCCGCCTGCCGGGCGCGCACCGCCCCGGCCCGGACGGCGGCCGCCGGTGCCGCCCCCGCCGGGCCGAGCAGCAGCCGCTGGTTGGCCAGCTGGTCCGGCCGCCAGCGCTGCTTGTACGGCTCCTGGCCGCGCAGCAGGCCGAGCAGCGGGACGCCGGCCCCGACCGTCTCGTCCAGC
Organism: Kitasatospora sp. NPDC057512; assembly: GCF_042802135.1. Classification (NCBI taxonomy): domain Bacteria; kingdom Bacillati; phylum Actinomycetota; class Actinomycetes; order Kitasatosporales; family Streptomycetaceae; genus Kitasatospora; species Kitasatospora sp. NPDC057512. Next base: position 26,418 of record NZ_JBHVET010000014.1, on the reverse strand, counting down.
GCCGCGCTGAACAGCAGGCCGGCGATGTCCAGCCGCTCGCGCAGCACCGGGTGCGCCCCGTACATGTACAGCCCGCCGAAGGACGGGCAGAGCAGCAGCAGGTTGACCGCGACCAGCTGGCCGTCCAGGTGGAACTGGTGGACGGCGGCCCGGCCGGCGGCGACCAGCCCGGTGCTGGACTCCGCCAGGTGCCGGGCGAACCGCTCGGTGCGGTGCTCGGGCGTGACGCCGCGCGCCTGCCACTGCAGGAAGTGCAGCCGCAGCATCGCGTCCAGCGCCTGCGGCACCTCGGCGACCGGGGTCGAGCGGACCTCCACCCCGGCCTCGGCGATCTTGCGGAGCTTCACCCGGCTGCGCTGGGCGGTCTTGCCGGGCACCCGCTTGAGCAGCCGGTCCATCGGGACGGCCGGCAGGTACTGGCAGAGCGAGTCCTGGTAGCGGCGGCGGCTGCCGCGCCAGTGCCCGTACACCCGGTGAACCGCCGCCTCGGGGTGCACCTCGCGCAGCTCCAGCCAGTGCCAGGGGCGGGTGAGCGGGAGCGCGGCGGCGAACTCGGCGGCGGCCCGGTCGGCGCACTCGTCGTCGAGCAGGACGTCGGTGTAGTCGACCAGCCCGCCGCCGAGGCCGGTCAGGCCGCCGAGCGGCCCGCCGCGGCGCACGAAGGCGCCCGCGCCGACCAGCCGGCCGTCCCGGCGGACCAGCACCACGAGCAGGCTGCCGGGGCGGCCGTAGTGGCGCCACCAGGAGCGCTGCCAGTCGGCGGCCTGGAAGAAGGTGGCGGTCCGGCAGCGGGCGGCCAGGTCGTCCCACTCCTCGGCGAGGGTGTCCAGGGCGTCGTCCTCGCAGCGCAGCTCGGTGGTCCAGGCCGACGCCTTCGCCTGGGCGGGCAGGCCGCCTCTGCGGGTCTCGGTGCTCATCGACCGCCCCCGACCGGGGCCTTCTGCTGGGCGGGGGCCTGCTCCCCGGCGGCGGGGGCCGGCGTCTCGGCCGGGGGCTGCTCCGCCGCCGGGGGCTCGGCGGCGGCCTGCGCGGCGGCCTTCCCGGCGGGCTTCTTCTCGACCTTCTTCTCCGCCTTCTCCGGGGCCTTCACGCTCTTGGGCTCGGCCTCGGTCTTGGCCTCGGCCTTGGGCTCGGTCTTGGGCTCGGCCTTGGGCCTGGCCTTGGGCCCGGCGTCGGGCTTGGACTCGGTCCTGGGCTCGGCCGGCTCCTCGCGGCGCGGGCGCGGCGTGGTCGGGACGGCCACCGGCGCGGACGCGGCGGAGGCCTCCGGCACCCGCGCGGCCTGCGGCGCCTGCGGCTCCGGCGGCGTCGCGGGGCTCCCGACGGCCTCCGGCGCCGCCGGGGCGCCCCGGCGGCGGGGCATCAGCACCAGCGCGCCCAGCAGCAGCCCGGTCGCGCCGCCGACCGCGACGTCCAGCTTCCCGGACGGCGTGGTCGGCTTGTCCGGCGCGGCGGCCGGGGAGAGCGTCACCAGCCGGACGTTGGTGTCCTTGCTGCTGGTGTTGGCGAAGGCGACCAGCGAGCGGGCCACCGCGTCGGCCGTCCGGGCGGCCTCCTGGGGGCGCTCCCCGGTCCCGGTGATCTCGATCATCGGGGCGTCCGGGGAGGTCGTCCCGTGCACCAGGGACTCCAGCTCGGCCCGGGTGTGGCCGGTCTCGGCGGCTGCCACCCCGAGCACCTGCGGCTGCCCGGCCAGCCGGCCGTACGCCTGGGCGAAGTTGGTCGCGATCGTGGCCTCCCCGGGGTTCTGCGCGACCACGAGGACGTAGGCGTTGGCGGCGTACGACGGGTCCGCGGCGACGGCGTACCCGGCGCCGACCGCGGCGCCCAGCGGAACCGCGAGCACCACCGGCCACCAGCGGCGGACCAGGCGGCGGGCGCTTCGGCGCGGTGTGGTCATGGGTGTTGCTCCTTGGGTCTGGTACGGCGGTTCCGGCGGTGGCGGGCGGTCAGACGCGGGCCAGCCGGTCGTAGAGGGCGCCCAGGTCGGCGGCGACCCGGGCGATGTCGTAGTGGCCGACGGCCGGGGGGTGCGGCAGCGGGTCGGCGGTGTGCCCGCTGAGCGGCCGCAGGTCGCGCAGTGCGGCGGCGTAGGCGGCGGGCTCGGAGGGGACGCGGCGGGCCTGCGGAGCGGCCCTGGGCGGCAGTTCGTCGAGCGCGGGGCAGGCGCTGTAGCGCACCGGCAGCCCGGCCGCGAGGCCCTCCAGGACGCCGAGGCCGAAGGTCTCCGCGGTGGAGGGGGCGGCCAGCACGTCCAGGGCGGCCAGCAGTTCGGGCACGTCGTCGCGCTCCCCGGTGAGCACCAGCCGGTCCCGGACGCCGAGCTCGTCGGCCCGGCGCTCCAGCGCGGCGCGTTCCGGACCCTCGCCGACCAGCACCAGCCGGGTGGCCGGGTCGAGCTCGGCGAGCGCCTCGACCAGCACCTCGAAGCGCTTGCCGGGCACCAGCCGGCCCACCCCGCCGACCACCCAGCCCCCGTACGGCAGCCCGAGCTCGGCCCGCAGCCGGCGGCGGACGGCGGCCCGTTCGGCGGGCGGGAAGCGGTAGCGGGAGGTGTCGATGCCGTTCGGGATCAGCTCGATCCGGGCCGGCGGGACGCCCCAGGAACGCAGCGTCTGGGCGACCTGGCGGGAGACCGCGACGGTGGTGCTGCCGAGCCGTTCGGCCGCCAGGTAGAGGCCCTTGACACCCCGGGTGACCGGGCGGCCCTCGATCACCCCGGCGTGCAGCGAGTGCTCGGTGGAGACCACCGCGCGCACCCCGGCCAGCCGGGCGGCCGTCCGGCCGTACAGCTGGGCCCGGTACAGGTGGGTGTGCACCAGGTCGTAGCGGCCGGCCCGGACCAGCCGGACCAGCCGGGGCAGCGCGCCGAGGTCCCGGTTGCCGCGCATGCCGAGGTGGTGGACGGTGACGCCGTCGGCGCGCAGCGCCTCGGCGACCGTGCCGGGGTTGGTCAGGGCGAGCACCTCGCACTGCTGGTGCGCCGGCAGGTGCCGCAGCAGCAGGTGCAGTTGGCGCTCGGCGCCGCCGGCGGCCAGGCCGGTGACGATGTGCAGCACCCTCATGGCCGGGGCCCCCGGCGGGCGTGGCGCAGCCCGGTGACGGCGTCGCGCAACCGGTGCCGGCCCTGCTTGGCGCGCAGCCGCCAGGCGCCGTCGCGGTCGCCGACGTAGCAGCGGGGCAGGGCGAAGCGGCCGGTGAGCGCGGAGTGCGCGATGGCGCAGGCGTGGTCGTACCCGGCGGCGCGCACGGCCAGGGCGGCGGGCAGGTCGACGGCACCGTACGGGTAGCAGAAGCCGGTGACCGGGCCGCCGACGGCCTCCTCCAGCAGGCGCCGGCTCTCCCGGGCCTGGACGGCGAGGGCCTCGGGCGGCAGGCCCGGCAGCGCCCGGTGGCCGAGGCCGTGCGAGCCGATCTCCCAGCCGGCGGCGGCGAGCCCGGTGACCTCCTGGACGGTGAGCAGCTGCTTGCGCGGGCCCTCGGTGTCCCAGCCGTTGTCCCGGCCGAGCAGGTCGGCGACCACGTACGCGGTGGCGGTGAAGCCGTACGCCCGGAGGGTCGGCACCGCGTACCGGGCGATGTCGGCGTAGCCGTCGTCGAAGGTCAGGCCGACCAGCCGGTCGTCCCGGCCGAGGGCGTGGGCCCGCATCAGCTCGCGGACGGAGACGCCGCGCCGGCCGCTCCGGTACAGCCAGGCGATCTGTTCGGCGAACCGCTCGGGGCTGACGGTGAGCCGGTAGGGGTCCTCCTGCTCGACCGCCACCGAGTGGTACATCAGGATCCACGGCGAGGCGGAGCCGGGGATCGGCGGTTCGCCGAGCGGGTGGCGGCTCCTGGGCGGGCGTGGCCGCTGCGGCGGTGCGCTGTGGAGGCCGGCCCGGGCCGAACGGACGGTTCCCCGTTCATTGTCCATCGGGACGCTTCCCTTCTTCGGCGACGGTTGGCGGGTTCCGGACGGGCCCCAGGGCCCGGGCGAGGGCGAGGACCGGGCCGCGCACCTCGCGGGCGCCGAGCCCGGTGCCGAGGGCCGCGAAGGCCAGCGCCACGGTGAGGCCTCCGAGGAGGGTCGAGAGCAGGGGGTCGGCGGCCAGTCCGGCGGCGGCGGTGCCGAGCACGGTGGCCCCGGCGGCGGCGGCCACCAGCCGGCCGTGACCGCCGAGCACCCGGTGCAGCCGCAGCGGGATGCCGCGCAGCACCAGGCCGTGCAGCAGCAGTGCGGCGGCGGCGGTGATGCCGGCCGCGTTGCCGGCGGCCAGTCCCAGGGCGCCGAAGCGGGGCGTGGCGAGCAGGCCGGTGGTGACGGTGACGCCGAGGCCGAGCACCATCGCGGCGGCCGGGTACCAGTCCAGCAGCCGGCGGCCGTCCTCGGCGCCCGGGTCGTCGGCCCGCCGGACCACCGGGCGCAGCGAGAAGTACGGGCGGATCATCACGCCGATCAGCGCCTGGGCGGGCAGGCCGAAGCTGTACACCCGGATGACGTCGGCGGTGGCGGCGGTGTCGTGCGGGCCGAAGGCGCCGCGCTCGAACAGCAGCGAGACCACCGAGGGGGCGCAGGCCATCAGGAAGGCGGTGCCGAACAGGACCACGGCCGCCGCCTGGCCGAGGTCCTTCTCCACCCGGTCGCGGGCGGCGGTGAGGTCCCCGGCGGCCAGCGCCCGGGCGACCAGCGGGAAGGTGACGGTGCAGATCAGCAGGCCCGCCGTCATGGCGAGCTGGGAGACCTTGGCCGCGTAGTTGAGGTGCGAGATGGTGCCGGGCGGCAGGGCCGAGCCGAGGTAGCGCTCGACGAAGACCTGGGACTGCCGGGTGAGGGTGAAGGCGGCCACCGGCAGCAGGGCGAGCGGCATCAGCACCAGGGCCCGGCGCGAACGGCGGCCCCGGCCGGTGCCGGCCGGGCCCTGGCGCAGCCGGCGCAGGAACGGACCGACCAGCAGACCGGCCATCAGCAGGCTGCCGCCCGCGACGCCGAGGGCGGCGGAGCGCACGCCGAGGTAGGAGTGGAGGCAGAGCAGGACGGCGAGGATGCCGAGGTTGTAGGCGACGTAGATGCCGGCCGGGGCGGTGAAGCGGTGGTGGGCGCGCAGCGCGGCGGCCAGGTAGCCGGCCACCCCGAAGGGCAGCACGGTGACCGCGGTGATCCGGGTGCAGGTGACGGCCAGGCCGGGGTCGGTGAGGCCGGGGGCGAGCAGGTCGACCAGGTCCGGGGCGCCCAGGGCGACGGCCAGGGCGAGGCCGCTGAGCGCGAGCAGCAGCCAGGGCAGGGTGGCGCGGACCAGCTGGCGGACCGGGTCGGGGGCGTCCGGGTCCTCCTCGCGCAGCACCAGGGCGAGGGCGAACGCGGGCACCATGAGGAAGGACATGGCGTCCTCGATCAGCAGCGGCGCGGCGGTCTCGGGGACGGTCCAGGCGACCAGGAAGGCGTCGGTGCCCTGGTTGGCGCCGAAGTAGCGGGCCAGCAGGAGGTCGCGCAGCAGGCCGAGGCCGGAGCCGGCGGCGCTGAGCACGGCGGTGATGCCGAAGGCCTTGGCGAGGAAACCGCGCCGGGGGGCCGGGTGGGGCCCGGCGGACGGGTCCTCGCCGGGGGCGCCGCGGGGGGCCGGGAGGGGGGAGGCGACGGCGGCGGGCCGGTCGGTGGTCACCGGGCCGCTCCGGTGATCGCCGGACCGGCGGCGGGGTGCCCGGGGCGCTGGGCGGCCGCGCGGGCGGCGAGGCCGAGGACGACGGAGGTCAGCACGGTGGTGGTGCCGCCGATGTCGGAGTACAGGAAGTCGACCAGCACCCAGGTGAGCAGGGCGAGGGCGGCGAGCCCGGGGCCGCGGCGGTGGCGCAGGCAGCCGATCAGCAGGGCGAGGAAGAGCGCGGCGTAGGCGGTGATGCCGATCAGGCCCTGCTCGCTGAGCACCAGGAAGTACATGTTGTGCGGGGAGAGCAGCGGTTCGCGCTGGAAGCCGATGGTGGCGTCGGCGGCGTCGCTGCCGGAGGACAGCCGCAGCGGGGCGTGGCTGTCGCGCAGCTGTTGGAAGGCCTTGGGTCCGGCGCCGTGCACGGGGTGGTCCTGCCAGATCCGTCCGGCGGTGGACCACAGGTCGTACCGGTCGGAGACGGACTGGTCGGGGGCGGCGGAGACGGAGCCGATCGAGCTGAGCCGCTTGGTGACGCCGGAGCCGCCGAGGCCGAGGCCGCCGACCAGGACGACCGCGGCGGCCAGGCCGAGGACGGCGCCGCGCACCAGCAGCCGGGCGTCGACGCGCAGCAGCAGCACGGCGGCGGCGAGGCCGGTGGCGATCCAGCTGCCGCGGCTGAAGGAGACGGCCAGCGGGAAGGCGAGGAAGGCGGCGGCGGCGAACATCGCGCGGCGCAGCCGGGCGTTGCCCTCGGAACCGCGCTCGCCGAGGGCCAGGGCGAGGGCGGCGAGCAGGCCGAAGCTGACCACGCTGGACATCGCCATGATGTCGAGCGCGCCGAAGGTGCCGACGGCCCGGATCGGCTGGCCGGTGTACGAGGCGCCGGTGTGGGTGAGGTACTGCTTCGCGCCGACCGCGCCCTGGATCAGCGCGGCGAGCACGAAGGAGCCGAGCACCAGGCGCTGGTCGGTGCGGTCGCGCAGGGCGCAGAGGACGGCGGCGGGGACCAGGACGAACACCTGGACGAGCCGGACGAAGCCGGTGACGCTGGCGGCCGGGTCGGTCGAGCCGACGGTGGCGACGGCGGCGGCGACCACGATCCCGCCGAACAGCGCGCAGGTGGTGCGGCTGACCGAGGGCAGCCGCCCGCGCAGCAGGTCGAGCGCGGTGAGGGCGACCAGGGCCAGCGAGGCGAGGTCGGCGGCGGTGACGTGGACGGCGGCGGCGACGTCCTTCTCCCCGGTGGGGACGCAGACCAGCAGGACGGTGGCGGCGGCCAGCGGGCTGGTGCGCTCGGTGAGCGCGGGTAGGGCCGCCCGTAAGGCCGGGCGGGGGAAGGCGGGGAGGGTCAGGGCCACGAAGGGGTCAGCTCCCGTCCGGGTGGAGCATCAGGGCCGCGGTGCGGCACAGGATCTTGACGTCCTGCCAGAGGCTCCAGCTCTCGATGTAGCGGTTGTCGAAGCGGGCCCGGTCCTCGATGGAGGTGTCCCCGCGCAGGCCGTTGACCTGGGCCAGGCCGGTGAGGCCGACCGGGACCCGGTGGCGGTCCGCGTACTCGGGGTAGGCCTGGCCGAACCGCATGACGAAGTACGGCCGTTCGGGGCGCGGGCCGACCAGGCTCATGTCGCCGCGCAGGACGTTCCACAGCTGGGGCAGCTCGTCCAGCGAGCTCTTGCGCAGCAGCCGGCCGACGGCGCCCATCCGGTGGTCCTGGGAGATGTTCCAGCGGGTGGCGGACTCGTGCTCGTTGCTCGGGCGCAGGGTGCGGAACTTGAGGACGGTGAAGACCCGGCCGTCCAGGCCGGTGCGCTGCTGGCGGAAGAGCACCCCGGGGCCGGTGTCGAAGCGGACCGCGAGGGCGCAGAGCACCAGGACGGGGGCGAGCAGCAGCAGGCCGACCGCGGCGGCGGTGACGTCCAGGGCTCGCTTGGCGGCCCAGCCGGGGCGGCGCATCGCGGGGCGGCCGAGCCGCAGGCAGGGGAAGCCCCACAGGTGGTCGCCGCCGGTGATCGGGGCGACGGGCAGCGAGCCGTACTCGCGCAGCGCGGGCACCAGCCAGACCTGGCAGCCGAGCCGGGCGGCCTCGCGCAGGGTGGCGGCGGTCTCGGTCTCGTCGGCGCCGCCGGCGGTGGCGATCACGTGCTGGACGCCGTGCCGGCGCACCTCGCGCTCCAGCGCCTCGCGGCCGCCGAGCACGGGCAGGTCGGTGTCGCCGGGCAGCAGTGGCGGGTCCGCGTCGAGGAAGCCGACCGGGCGCATCCCGTACTCGCCGTGCGCGCGGAGGGCGGCGGCGACCCGGCGGCCGAGCCGGCCGGCGCCGAGCACCAGGACGGGGCTGGGGCGGCTGCGGCGGATCCGCCGGACCAGGTGGTAGAGGACGGCGCGGCCGACGGCCACGATCAGCAGCTGGGCGCCGAGCAGGACGGTGAGCCGGGCCGGGCCGGCCGGGCCGCAGTCGGGCCAGTGGTCGCCGAGGCCGCCGGACAGGGTGACGGCGAAGGCGGTGGCGACCACGGCCCGGGCGGCCAGCGCGGGCAGTTCGTCCAGGACGGACAGGGTGAGCCGGGGGCGGTAGAGGCCGCCGGCCAGGTTGAGCAGGAGCAGCAGGGGCAGGACGGCGGGGACGCCGAGCAGCGGGTCGAGCGGGGCGGCCGGGTCGAAGGCGCGGTTGGCGATGCCGCCGGCGGAGCACAGCGCGATGACGTCGGCCTGGACCAGGGCGAGCGACAGGGCCAGCCGGGAGCGGACCGTCCCACGGGACCGGTGCGGTGGTGGGACCGTCCGGTAGTGCGCCGTCCCCGCCGGCCGGTCGAGCAGCCCGGTGCCGGGCCGGCGGGGGCCGGACAGGGGTCCGCTCGATCGCGGCACACTCTCGTGGTCAATGGTCATCAGCGCACGATCTCCCCTGCTGTGTGCCCGGGGTGACGGTGCCCCGGCACCGGTTGGCGCGGGGCGGCCGTCCCGGCCCGGTGGGCGCGGTCCTGACAGCACCTGCTGCCGCTCGCGGCTTCCGGATGTCCGGCGGCGGGGCCGATCGCAAAGGAACTGGTCACGAACGAATCGGTCGCGAGGGGCCCAGCCGTGAATTCCCGACATGAAATCCGAACGAAGCAGGCAAAATCCGACAATACAGAACCGGGCGGTACAGGCCGGAAGTTGACTTGCCGATTCATTCCAGCCGCCCATTAATAGGTATTTCGGATTTGACGCCTCGCCTCCCTATCCGGCCGAGGGTGCGAATACGACAACGCCGGAAACGGCGGGCATTCACGGCATGTGAAACGATCAGATCCGCTCTGGGACACGGGCCCGGCGCCGTCCCGCCGCCGGTCCCGCGCCCAGCAGGTGGCGGTAGAGGACGTCAACCTGTTCGACCACGGTGCGCACGTCGTGCCGGCCCACCACGTGCTCGCGCAACCGGGCGCCACGCCGCTCGCATTCGATCGGATCTGACAGCGCGTCCCCCATTCGGGTGGCGAGGGCCCGCGCGTCCTCGGGCGGGACCACCGCGTGCGCGAGCTCGGACGGCGGCAGGCACTCCCGGGCGCCGGGCACGTCGGTCAGCAGCACCGGACGGGCGGCCGCCATCGCCTCCAGCGGGGCCAGCGCCATCCCCTCCCAGCGCGAGGGCAGCACCACCAGGTCGGCCGCCGCCAGCCACGGACGCGGGTCCGGCACGTCCCCGACCAGCCGAATCCGGGCGGGCTCGGCGGTCTGCCGGACCAGCTCCGCGACCTGCTGCTCCTCCGGCCCGCCGCCGACCAGCGCCAGCCGGGCCCGCGGCACCCGGCGCAGCACCTCCGGCCAGGCGGCCAGCAGCACGTCCTGGCCCTTCTGCCGGCACAGCCGCCCGACGCACACCGCGAGCGGGGCCTCCAGGTCCAGGCCGAGGGCGATCCGGGCGGCCCGGCGGTCGGCGGGCGCGTAGTGGCGCACGTCCACGCCGTTGGGCACCACCGCCCAGTCGGCGTGCACCCCGGCCGCCACGCCGTCGGCCCGCTCCTGGACGCTGACGCACAGCAGCCGGTGCGACCAGCGGGTGGCGAAGCGCTCCCAGCGCAGCGTGGCGGCGGCCAGCGCGCCGTCGACGGCGGCGAAGGACCAGGCGTGCGGCTGGAAGACGGTCGGCACCGTGCCGTGCACCGCGAGCCGCCCGGCCAACCCGGCCTTGGCGCTGTGCAGGTGGACCACGTCGGGCGCGGCCGCCCGGACGATCCGGCGCAGCCGCCAGGCCTCGGCGGGGGTGCCCGGGCCGGGCGGGCGCCGGGCGGGCCAGTCCTGGACCAGCGCGCCCACCGCGGCGGCCTCCGCGGCCAGCCGCCCGCCGCGCGGGCAGGCGACCAGCACCCGGTGGCCGGCCTCCCGCTGGCCCCGGACCAGGTCGGCGACGACGCGGGCGACCCCGCCGTCCACCGGTTGGGAAATGTGAAGGATCGTCATATGCACGGCGGCGAGCCTAGGGTGGCTCACCGGTGCCGGGCGGCCCCCGTCACCCGCAGGTGGCGGTTCGGCCACCCGTACGGCTTTCGGCTCGTACGGGAGACCGAACCGCTCGAATCCCCGGGCGATTCGAGCGGTTCGATGGATCTACGCGCGCGAATCGCGCGGTTGGCGAATCCGGGGGACGGCGGACGGTGGCGGTCCCGACGAACCCCGGAAGGCCTCGGCGGAGCTCGGCGGGCCTCAGCGGACCTCGGCGGCGAGGTTGGCCAGCACCTGGTCGTGGATCCGGTTCAGGCCCTTCGGGGCGAAGGTGCGCTCGAAGAAGCCGCCGATGCCGGTGGCGCCCTGCCAGGTGGCGGTCACGGTGACCTTGGCGCGGCCCTCGCCGACGGCCGAGACGGTCCAGGTGATCACCATGCTGGAGTTGGCGTCCTTCTCGACCAGCTGGTCGGGCTCGGGCGCGGAGACGGTGAAGAGGCAGTCGCGCACCCGCTTCTCGGTGGCCTGGAGCTTCCAGTGCACCTGGGTGCCGGCACCGGTGCCGCCGACCCGCACCTCGTACTCGCTGTACTGCGCGGGCAGCAGCTTCGGGCGGGTCACCTGGTAGTCGGCCAGCGCCTCGTACACCCGCTCGGGCGCGGCGTCGTAGACCCGCTCGGTGGTGGCCTGCACCTGTCCCATGACCTTGCTCTCCTCATGTGGTGGGAACCGCTCTGTCCGGCAAGCCAATCACAGGGTCCCGCCCGCGACGCGGCGGGATAGGGTGGCCGGTGTGCTCGATCTGGTGACTGCTGTGCGCTATGTCGACCCGCTGCGGGCCGGTGGCTCGGTTCCGGGCGTGGTGGAGACCGACGACCTGGGAACGTACGTGGTCAAGTTCACCGGGGCCGCGCAGGGCCGCAAGGCGCTGATCGCCGAGGTCATCGTCGGCGAGCTGGCCCGGCGGCTGGGCCTGCGGGTGCCGGAGCTGCGGCTGGTGGACTTCGACCCGGCCGTCGCCGCGGACGAACCGGACGCCGAGATCCAGGACATGCTCAAGGCCAGTGCCGGGGTCAACCTCGGGATGGACCTGCTGCCCGGCGCGCGGGACTTCCGGCCGGGGATGATCGCGGTGGACTCGACCGAGGCCGGCCGGGTGGTCTGGCTGGACGCCCTGACCGGCAATGTCGACCGCACCGTGCACAACCCCAACCTGGTGGTCTGGCACGGGCGGCTCTGGCTGATCGACAACGGCGCCGCGCTGATCTTCCACCACCGCTGGGCGGGGGCCGAGGCCTCGGTCGGCAAGCGGTACGACCTCAGCGCGCACGCGCTCGGCGGCTCGGCCCCGGACGTCCGGCTGGCCGACGAGGAGCTCGGGCCGCTGGTCACCGTGCCGCTGCTGGAGGAGGTGGCGGCGCTCGTCCCGGACGAGTGGCTGGCCGGCGAGCCCGGTTTCGACTCGGTGGACGCCGTCCGGCACGCCTACGTCACCCACCTCGCCGCCCGGGTGGTGCTCTCCGAGGAGTGGCTGCCCGAGGGCTTCGCCACGCCCGAGCAGCTGCGCGAGGCAGAGCGGCGGCGGGCGGCCCGGACCAGGGCCGGGCGGCCGGACTGGCTGCGGGAGGTGCCGGACCTGCACGGCAAGCCGTCGGTGGAGACGGTCTGGGAGCAGTACGCCGACGAGGACCAACCGTACTGACCCGTGAGGTCGGGAACGCGACCGGGGAGCGGACCCAGTGGGCCCGCTCCCCGGTTCTACTGTTCAGTGCTGTCCGCGGTCAGCGCGTCAGCGCCACCACTGGACCGCCTTCTCGGCGTTGACCAGGCCCGCGCCGTAGAAGCCGTTGTCGTTCGTGGTGCCCTCGCAGGTGGCCTTCCAGGCACCGGCGCCGCCCGGGTTGAACTCGCCCTTCGGGCACGGGACGGACTCGGCGTGGCTGGTCAGCATCTCGGTCAGCTCGTCCGGGCTGGCCCACGGGAAGGTGCTGGCGAGCAGCGCGACCACGCCGGCGACGTGCGGGGTGGCCATCGAGGTGCCCTGCATGTAGCCGTACTTGCCACCGGGGATGGTGGACAGGATGCGGCCGTCCTTGTCGGGGGTGTCCGGGAGCTGGAAGCGGCGGTCGCCACCGGGCGCGGTGACGGAGACGACGCCCTTGCCGTAGCTGGAGTAGTACGCCTTGACACCCTCGGAGCCCACCGCGGAGACGGCGACGACGCCGGGCAGCTCGGTCGGCAGCGACAGGCAGTCGTTGGTGACCGGGCGGGAGGCCGGGGTGGTGTCGTCCGGGCTGGCCACGTCGACGGTCTTGTGCGCCAGGTCGAGGTTCTCGTTACCGGCGGCGGCGACGTTGAGGACGCCCTTGCGCTGCGAGAAGGCGACGGCCTTGCGGACGGCGTCCGAGATGGCCGCCTGGTCCTTGTCCGTCTTGCAGTTGAACATCCACGGGTCGACGAAGTAGCTGTTGTTGGTCACCTTGAAGCCGTGCTCGCCGGCCCAGACGAAGCCGCAGACCGCGTTCTCCGGGTAGATGAACCCGCCGTCGTCGACGACCTTGACGGCGGCCAGCTTCACGTTCGGCGCGACGCCGACGACGCCCTTGCCGTTCTTGGCGGCGCCGATGGTGCCGGCCACGTGGGTGCCGTGGTCGCTGGTGGTCGGCTGCCAGGCCTTCCAGTCGGTGTTCGTCTTGCCGTCGATGCAGGAGACCGACTGCGAGGCGTCCACGTTGGCGGCCAGGTCCTCGTGGGTGGCGTCGATGCCGGAGTCCAGCACGCCGACCGTGACGTTGCGGCTGCCGAGCGAGATCTTGTGGGCCTTGTCGGCACCGATCTGACGCATGTCCCACTGGTAGGCGTCGTAGGGCTCCTGGCCCGGGGCGGCCGCGGCGGCCGGCTCGGCGGCGACGTCGGCCTTGCCCTGGTCGGAGGCCTGGATGCCCTTGGTGCGGCTGGCACCGACCGAGTCGACGCCCTTGGCCAGGCGCAGCTTCTCGGCGAACTTGGTGTCGTTCGAGCGGGCGACCACGACGCCGACCTGCTCGTACGACTGGACCACCGTGCCGCCGAGGCCGGTGATGGCCTTCTCGACCTTCTGCACCTGACCGTGGTTGGCCTTGGTGTTGACGACGTAGCTCATCAGCGAACCGGTGGTCGGGTCGCCCGCGGGGGCCGCGACGGCGGTGCCGGCCGGAAGCGCGAGGGCGCCGGCAGTGGCGAGCACGACGCCCACTGCCGCGTACCGGGTACCGCTGATCCGAGGAACACGCATGAGGGTTGGCCTCCCGAGTCGTCAAGGCGGCAGCTGCGGTGGCAGGTGCGCTTGGGAATGACCGGGACGCTAATGAATATTTGCTTATAAGCGCAAGAGGTAGTCATCTAATCGTCACATCTGAACCAGAAACCGGGATGCGACCGTTCGGGGGTCAACAGGGAAACAGAGGTCAAGAGTGTTAAAAAGTGATGGTTCGCCGACGTGCGGCCGCACCCCTCGGAACGTCGGCCACCTGCGCGGATCGCGCCGCTACAACGCGTACAACCGACGCGCGTTGCCGCCCGCGACCAGCCCCGCCACCCGCTCGGCGTCGGCCGCGGAACAGGCGCCCGCGGCCTGCCAGTCCGCGAGCACCGCACCCAGTCCGTACCGGAACTGACAGGTCCCCACCAGAAACAGTTCGGGCAGCCCGTAGGCGTCGGTGGAGAACAGCAGTTTTCCGAACGGGGCCAGCTCCAGCATCTCGCCCAGCACCGCGGCCACCCGCGGCCCGGTGTAGGAGGCCGTCAGCCCGAGGTCGGTGTACACCGTCGGGAAGGCCTGGGCCAACCAGGCGGCCTGCCGGTGGTACGGGTAGCCGTGCAGCAGCACCAGCGGGACGCCACTGGGCTCGGCGGCCCGCACGAAGTCCGTCAGCAGCGACGGGTCGGCCCGGTGCAGGGTGAGGTCCGGATCGCCGAAGCCGGTGTGGAGTTGGAGCGGCAGGCCGAGCTCGGCGCAGACGTCCACGGCCGTCCAGAGCAGGTGGTGCAGCAGCACCGGATCGGTCAGCCGGCCCCGCCCGGCGCGCAGGTGGGCGCCGGCCGCGGCCACCACGACCGCGGTGGCGGGGCGTTCGGCGGGGGCCGCCAGCCCGTGCCGGTAGGCGAGCACCGACTTGACCGCGACGGCCCCGGCGGCGGCCGCCCCGAGCGCCTGCGCGACGGCCCCCGGCCAGTCCTCGGCGCCGGCCGTCACCGCCGCGGCGACCGACTCCAGCCGGACCACCTCGCGCACCGACGCCCCGGTGGCCGCGGCGAGTTCGGCCGGCGGCAGCAGCTGGTGGCCCGCGGCGGTGGTCAGCCCGGTGTCCACCAGGCAGGTGTCCAACCCGGCCGCCGCCAGCAGCCGCCCGGTGGCCTCGGCCGCGCCCAACTCCCGCCGCCGGGCCAGGTAGTCGACGGCCGGGGCATGCGCCGGCAGGCCGAGCACGGGCGGGCACCAGCGCCGGACCGCGAGGCCCAGCGCGCTGTCGAAGGGCGAACAGCCGGGCGCGGGCGGCCGGTCGGACTCGGTGAGCAGCCCGGCCAGGGCGTCGTCGGCGAGCTCGGCCGCCACCACGCTGTGGCAGTGGTGGTCGACCAGTGCGGGCCCCTCCGGCCGGGCCACCGCTCAGTACCGCCAGCGGGTGGCCGCGACCAGCTCCTCGGGCGTGACGGCCGCGTACTGCTCCTGCTCCGCCCGGCGCACCGCCAGCACCGCCTGGTAGAGCGGCTCGCCGAGGGCCTCGCGCAGCACCGCCGAGCGCTCGTACGCGGCGATCGCCTCGGCCGGGCCAGCCGGCAGCCGGGGCACCGTGCCGGGCTCGGCGGCCGCCGGGTCCCCGGTGAACTCCGGTGGCAGCGCGCGGCGTTGCTCCAGCCCGGCGAGGCCGGCCGCGATCACCCCGCCGACCGCCAGGTACGGGTTGGCACTCGCGTCGAAGCACTTGACCTCGGCGTTGGCGGCGGCGGACCGCTCCCCGGTGGAGCCCGTCACCAGGCGCAGCGCGGCCTCCCGGTTCTCCAGGCCCCAGCACTGGTAGGCACCCGCCCAGTGCGAGGGCACCAGCCGCAGGTACCCGGCCGGGCTGGAGCAGCCCAGCACCAGCAGTTCGGGCAGCGCGTCGAGCACCCCGGCGAGGAAGCCCTCGGCCTCGGCCGTCAGGCCGTGCGGGCCGGGGCCGCCGTGGCCGAGGTTGCGCCCGTCGCGCCAGAGGCTGACGTGCAGGTGCCCGCCGTTGCCGACGCCGCCGGTCTCGACCACCGGGGCGAAGGAGACCCGCAGGCCGTGCCGGGCGGAGACGGCCCGGACGGTGTGCCGGACCAGGACGGAGGTGTCGGCGGCGGCGACCGGGTCCTCGGGGGCGACCGAGACCTCGAACTGGCCCGGCGAGTACTCGGGGTGGATCTGGAGGACGCTCAGGCCCTGCCGGCCGAGGGCGCGCAGGACGTCCCGCAGGTAGTCGGAGAGGTCGGTGACCCGGTGCATCCCGTACGCCGGGCCGTGCGTCGGGTACTGCGGCTCCTCCCCCGGGGCGCCGGCCAGGGCGACCGTCCACTCGACCTCGATGCCCGCCTTGAGGCTCAGGCCGCGCGCGGCCGCCACGGCCCGGGCCCGGCGGGCGAACAGCCGCTGGCAGCCGGGGTGCGGGGCGCCGGCCTGGGTGTACCTGTCCCCCGGGGCCCAGGCCCAGCCGGGCTGGGCGGCCAGCGGGACGATCCGGTCGAGGTCCGGGTAGAGCCTGAGGTCCCCGGTGGGGCCGCCGATGATCGGACTGGTGGTGATCGCGTCGTCGGCGAGGAACACGTCGAAGCAGGGCGCGGTGCCGACGCCCCACTGCGCGGCGTGCAGCAGGCCACCGAGCGGCACGGCCTTCACCCGGGTGATGCCGGCGTTGTCCACCCAGGTGACGGCCACCGCCTCGACGGCCTCGGTGCGCAGCCGGTCGACGGCCCGCGCCGCGCGGGCGGCCCGCTCCTCGCGCGGTGGCAGCGCGACGGCCGCCACCGCGGCGGCGGCGAGCCGTTCGGCGGTGACGGGCGGCTCGGCGGGACCGGGCGCGGTGGGGCCGGCAGCGGCGGTTCCGGTGGTCATGCCGTCATGCTGCCCCGCCGGTCGGGGTCGGGTAACTCCCCTATCGGGTGGTCCTGCGGGCGGCCCCGTTCACCAGTTCACCCGTTCGGGGCGAACCTGGCCATCGACTCCCCTGCGGTGATCCGCTCCGGGGCGTCCGGGGCGCCCGAGGCGGGCGCGTCGGCGGACACCGGGGCGGCGAACACCCGCGGCCCCGAACGGTTTTCCGTCTCCGCCCCCTTCCTACTCGCCAGTAGCTTCGCTACAGTGGCCGGGCACGCACCACCGCCGGGCTTCGGGAGCCGCACCGGCGGCAGGCCGCGGTCGCCGCTTCTCCGGCGCTCGCGCGGTGCGCCTTCACCTTCACCGGCCGGTGCCGCGGACCGCGGCGGGCCGGGTTCCTCCTCGTATCAGGGCCGCCTCCTTCACCTTCGAGCGCCTGAGCACCACGGCACACCCGCGATCGGGCCGGAGCGGACCGGCCTCCGCCCGGGTGCGCCGACACCCCGTCATCTCCCCAGCCCTCGCGCGTGGACCCTCCTCCGGCGGCGGCCGCCCCCGGCGTACGGGCGCGGCGGCGTGCCCGCCGGAGCACGCGCGGGCCCTTCATGACTAGGAGTACAGGACAGATGGAGCGTCCCTTCCCCACTGTCGCCGTCGTCGGCCTCGGCACGATGGGTGCCGGCGTCGCGGTGGCCGTCGCCAAGAGCGGCCGCCGGGTGATCGGCATCGAGGCCACCGAGGACTCGGCCGCCCGGGCGCTGGCCCGGATCGAGGAGGCCACCGCCCACGCGGTCGGCCGGGAGCGGCTCACCGCCGAGGAGCGCACCGGGCTGCTGGCCCGGATCTCGGTCGGCCACGAGCTGGCGGCCGCCGCCGGGGCGGACCTGGTGATCGAGGAGGTCCCCGAGCAGCTGGAGCTGAAGCGGGAGGTCTTCGCCGAGCTGGACCGGATCTGCCCGGAGGGCACCGTGCTGGCCACCGGCACCACCGCGCTGTCGGTGACCCGGATCGCCGCCGCGACCGCCCGTCCGGAGCGGGTGCTCGGCCTGCACTTCTTCAACCCGGTGCACGGCATGAAGCTGGTCGAGGTGGTCCGCACGGTGCTGACCTCCCCGCGGACCGCCGAGGACGCCGCCGCCTTCGCCCGCGACCTCGGCAAGGAGCCGGTGGCGGCCGGCGACCGGGCCGGCTTCGTGGTGAACGGCCTGCTGTTCGCCTACCTGAACCAGGCCGCCGCGATGTTCGAGTCCAAGTACGCCTCGCGGGAGGACATCGACGCCGCGATGCGGCTCGGCTGCGGCCTGCCGATGGGCCCGCTGGCGCTGCTCGACCTGATCGGCGTCGACACCGCGCGCACCGTGCTGGAAGCGATGTACGAGCAGTCCCGGGACCGCCTGCACGCGCCCGCCCCGATCCTCGGCCAGCTGGTCGCGGCCGGGCTGCTGGGCCGCAAGACCGGCCGCGGCTTCTACACCTACGAGGCACCGGGCTCGTCCCGGGCCGTGGACGCGGCGACCGGGCCGGCCCTGCCGAAGGTGCCGGGCCGGGAGGTGCGCACCGTCGGCGTCTGCGGCTCCGGGACGATGGCCACCGGCATCGCCGAGGTGTTCGCCAAGGCCGGGCACCCGGTGCTGCTGGCCGCCCGCAGCCAGGAGAAGGCCGAGGCGGCCAAGGCGCGGCTGGCGAAGTCGCTGGAGCGCTCGGTGGCCAAGGGCCGGCTGTCCGCGGAGGCGCGGGACGCCGCGCTGGCGCTGGTCACCCCGGTCGGCCAGTACACCGAGCTGGCCGAGGTGGACCTGGTGGTCGAGGCGGTCGCCGAGGACCTGGCGGTCAAGCGCGAGCTGTTCGCCACCCTGGACAAGATCGTCCGGCCGGGCGCGGTTCTCGCCACCACCACCTCCTCGCTGCCGGTGATCAGCTGCGCGACCGCCACCTCGCGGCCGCAGGACGTGATCGGCATGCACTTCTTCAACCCGGCCCCGGCGATGAAGCTGGTCGAGGTGGTCTCCACCGTGCTGACCGCGCCGGACGTCACCGCGACGGTGCTGGAGCTGACCGCGAAGGTCCGCAAGCACCCGGTGGAGTGCGGCGACCGGGCCGGCTTCATCGTCAACGCGCTGCTCTTCCCCTACCTGAACGACGCGGTGCGGATGCTCCAGGAGCACTACGCGACGGTGGACGACATCGACACCGCGATGAAGCTCGGCTGCGGCTACCCGATGGGCCCGTTCGAGCTGCTGGACGTGGTCGGCCTGGACGTCTCGCTGACGATCGAGCGGGTGCTGCACCAGGAGTTCCGCGAGCCCGGCCTGGCGGCCGCGCCGCTGCTGGAGCACCTGGTCGCGGCGGGCTGCCTGGGCCGCAAGACCGGCCGCGGCTTCCGCGACCACGCGCGCCGGTGACCACCCCGCAGGCCGGGGGCGGCCCGTACGAGCTGCCGTACGAGCCGCCGGCCGGACCGCACGCGGCGGCGCAGCCGCCGGGCTCCGCGGCCTCCGTGCGCCCCGGTTGGGGCCCCGGGACGGCGGCCTCCCGCTGGCCCCGCCCGGCCGTGACCGGACCGGTGGTGCCGGTGCGGCGGGGAAGGGCCGCGGGCGCGCCGTCCGGGCCGTGTAGCGTTCCGGACATGGATCGGGTTCAGTCAACCTCCCCGCAGCACCCCGCCGGGCCGCACGGCGGCGCCGACCGGACCGGCCCCTCGACCGGGGGCACCGGGCCGGAGGGCGGGCCGGGCAGCCGCCGGGCGGCGGCGCAGCGCCAGCAGATGCGCCAGGACCTGGCCACGGCCGCGATGGAGCTGTTCGCCTCGCAGGGCTACGAGGAGACCACGGTCGACCAGATCGCGGCCGCCGCCGGGGTGGCCCGGCGCACCTTCTTCCGGTACTTCCGGTCCAAGGAGGAGGCGATCTTCCCGGACCACGACGACACCCTGGTGCGGGTGGCCGACCTGCTGGCCAGCGCGGAGCCGGAGGAGCACCCGCTGGACGTGGTCTGCCGCGGCATCAAGGAGGTGCTGCGGATGTACGCCTCCACCCCGGGGGTGTCGGTGGCGCGGTACCAGCTGATCCGTCAGGTCCCGGCGCTGCGCGAGCGGGAGATCGCCGTGGTGGCCCGCTACGAGCGGCTGTTCACCCGCTACCTGCTGGGCCGCTTCGACACCGGCGAGTCCATCCCGTCCGGCTGGCAGCGCGGCGGCGAGGACGACTCGATGCTGGCCGAGGTCTCGGCGGCGGCGGTGGTCGCGGCGCACAACCACGTGCTGCGGCGCTGGCTGCGGGCCGGCGGCCGGGGCGACGTGGAGGCGCAGCTGGACCACTCCTTCGAGGTGATCCGGCGGACCTTCTGGGCCTCCAGCGCCCCGGGTGCCAGGCGGCGGGGATCGGTGGTGGCACCGGGTGCCAATGGGACCCCGGGGGACGCCGGAGTCGAGAGCGCACTGAGTGCCAGTCCCGGAGGTGAGGTGCTCATCACAGTCGCCCGGACGGACGCTCCGCTGGACGTCGTGGTGGACAGCATCCGGGCCGCGCTGAGTGGCACCCGGGAGCCGTAGGCCCAGTATTCACACAGGTCAGAGCGGTATCGAGGGCCCGCGCCGAGCTGTCGGCGCGGGCCTTTCGCATGCCCGCGCAACGCGCGTCACGCGGCCCCGGAACCGGCTCGAATTCCTGGCACCCGGTGTCTTTACGAGTGGCACAGGGTGCCACTACCTTGTTACTCACCAGTCGCGGCGCCGCGGCTCCCCACCTCGGCGCGCCGTCGTCCGGCGTTCCCACACCCCGGGAGCAGAGAGCCAGAACGGCCCGGTCCACCCCGGGTGACCCTGACCCGCCCACCACCCACCTCAGCGAAGCCGGTGTCCGCTCCCGGCTCCCCCAGACGCCCTGTGACCCTCACACAGGTACGCCTTCGGAGGCAGCCATGCAGGAAATCCTCGACGCGATCCTCAGCACCGACAGCACGTCGGCGGACTTCGCGGCGATCAAGCTCCCCGAGTCCTACCGGGCGGTGACGCTCCACAAGGACGAGGAGCAGATGTTCGCGGGCCTCGCCAGCCGCGACAAGGACCCCCGCAAGTCCCTTCACCTCGACGAGGTCGCCCTGCCCGAGCTGGGCCCCGGCGAGGCCCTGGTCGCCGTCATGGCCAGCGCGGTGAACTACAACACCGTCTGGAGCTCGATCTTCGAGCCGGTCTCCACCTTCGGCTTCCTGGAGCGCTACGGCCGGCTGTCGCCGCTGACCAAGCGCCACGACCTGCCGTACCACGTGGTCGGCTCCGACCTCGCCGGCGTGGTGCTGCGCACCGGCGCCGGGGTCAACGCCTGGAAGCCGGGCGACGAGGTCGTCGCGCACTGCCTCTCGGTCGAACTGGAGTCCGCGGACGGCCACAACGACACGATGATGGACCCGGAGCAGCGCATCTGGGGCTTCGAGACCAACTTCGGCGGCCTGGCGCAGCTGGCCCTGGTGAAGACCAACCAGCTGCTGCCCAAGCCCCGGCACCTCACCTGGGAGGAGGCCGCCTCCCCCGGCCTGGTCAACTCCACCGCGTACCGCCAGCTGGTCTCGCGCAACGGCGCCGGCATGAAGCAGGGCGACAACGTGCTGATCTGGGGCGCCAGCGGCGGCCTCGGCTCGTACGCCACCCAGTACGCGCTGGCCGGCGGCGCCACCCCGATCTGCGTGGTCTCCAGCGACCAGAAGGCCGAGATCTGCCGCGCCATGGGCGCCGAGGCGATCATCGACCGCTCCGCCGAGGGCTACCGGTTCTGGAAGGACGAGAACACCCAGGACCCGCGCGAGTGGAAGCGCCTGGGCGCGAGGATCCGCGAGTTCACCGGCGGCGAGGACGTGGACATCGTCTTCGAGCACCCGGGCCGGGAGACCTTCGGCGCCTCGGTGTACGTCACCCGCAAGGGCGGCACCATCGTCACCTGCGCCTCCACCTCCGGCTACATGCACCAGTACGACAACCGGTACCTGTGGATGTCGCTCAAGCGGATCGTCGGCTCGCACTTCGCCAACTACCGCGAGGCCTTCGAGGCCAACCGCCTGATCGCCAAGGGGAAGATCCACCCGACCCTCTCCAAGGTCTACTCCCTGGAGGAGACCGGCCAGGCCGCCCTCGACGTGCACCACAACAGGCACCAGGGCAAGGTCGGCGTGCTCTGCCTGGCCCCCGAGGAGGGCCTGGGCGTGCACGACACGGAGTTCCGCGCCAAGCACCTCGACGCCATCAACCGTTTCAGGAACATCTGATGACCGAGCCCCGGAAGCGCGACCGCCCCTGGCTGATGCGCACCTACGCCGGACACTCCACCGCGAGCGACTCCAACGCGCTCTACCGGCGGAACCTGGCGAAGGGCCAGACCGGCCTGTCCGTCGCCTTCGACCTGCCGACCCAGACCGGCTACGACTCCGACCACGTCCTCGCCCGCGGCGAGGTCGGCCGGGTCGGCGTCCCGGTGGGGCACGTCGGCGACATGCGCACCCTGTTCGACGGCATCCCGCTCGAACGGACCAACACCTCCATGACGATCAACGCCACCGCGATGTGGCTGCTGGCGCTCTACCAGGTGGTCGCCGAGGAGCAGGGCGCGGACGTCGCCGCGCTCACCGGCACCACCCAGAACGACATCGTCAAGGAGTACCTGTCACGCGGGACGCACGTCTTCCCGCCCGGCCCGTCGGTGCGGCTGATCACCGACATGATCGCCTACACGGTCGGCAGCATCCCCAAGTGGAACCCGATCAACATCTGCAGCTACCACCTGCAGGAGGCCGGGGCGACGCCCGTCCAGGAGATCGCCTACGCGATGTGCACCGCCATCTCGGTGCTCGACGCCGTGCGCGACTCCGGCCAGGTGCCGGCCGAGCGGATGGGCGAGGTGGTCGCCCGGATCTCCTTCTTCGTGAACGCCGGCGTGCGCTTCGTCGAGGAGATGTGCAAGATGCGCGCCTTCGCCCGGCTGTGGGAGAAGGTCACCCTGGAGCGCTACGGCGTCACCGACCCCAAGCAGCGCCGCTTCCGCTACGGCGTCCAGGTCAACTCGCTCGGCCTGACCGAGGCCCAGCCGGAGAACAACGTCCAGCGGATCGTCCTGGAGATGCTGGCCGTCACCCTCTCCAAGGACGCCCGCGCGCGGGCCGTCCAGCTGCCCGCCTGGAACGAGGCGCTCGGCCTGCCCAGGCCCTGGGACCAGCAGTGGTCGCTGCGCATCCAGCAGGTGCTGGCGTACGAGTCGGACCTGCTGGAGTACGGCGACATCTTCGACGGCTCCCAGGTGATCGAGGCCAAGACCGAGGAGCTGCTGGCCGGCGCCGAGGCGGAGATCGCCAAGGTGCTGGAGATGGGCGGGGTCATTCCCGCCGTCGAGTCCGGCTACCTGAAGTCCAACCTGGTCGCCTCGCACGCCGCCCGCCGGGCCCGGATCGAGTCCGGCGAGGACAAGATCATCGGGGTCAACTGCTTCGACACCACCGAGCCGAGCCCGCTCACCGCCGACCTCGACACCGCGATCATGGTCGTCGACCCGGCCTCCGAGCAGTCCGTGCTCGCCGCCCTGGAGGCCTGGCGCGCCGAGCGCGACGAGGCCGCCGTCCAGTCGACGCTGGCCGAGCTCAAGACCGTCGCCGCCACCGAGGCCAACCTGATGCCGGCCACGCTCGCCTGCGCCCGGGCCGGCGTCACCACCGGCGAGTGGGCCTTCGCCCTGCGCGAGGTCTTCGGCGAGTACCGCGCGCCCACCGGCGTCGGCGGCGCCCCCGTCGCGGTGGCCGCCGAGCCCGGCGGCGAGCTGGAGCAGGTCCGCGCGGCGGTCGCCGCGACCGCCGCGGAGCTGGGCGCCGGAAAGCTGCGCCTGCTGGTCGGCAAGCCCGGCCTGGACGGGCACTCCAACGGCGCCGAGCAGATCGCCGTACGGGCCCGCGACGCCGGGTTCGAGGTGGTCTACCAGGGCATCCGGCTGACCCCGGAGCAGATCGTCTCCGCCGCCGTCGCGGAGGACGTGCACTGCGTGGGCCTGTCCATCCTCTCCGGCGCGCACAGCGAGCTGGTGCCCGACGTCCTGAAGCGGCTGCGCCGCGCCGGGGTGGAGGATGTCCCGGTGATCGTGGGTGGCATCATCCCGGCAGCGGACGGCGAGGCCCTCAAGGCCGCCGGCGTCGCCGCCGTGTTCACCCCGAAGGACTTCGGCATCACCACCATCATCGGCCGGATCGTGGACGAGATCCGGCTGGCCAACAAGCTCCAGCCGTGGACGTCCGCACCGACCGCGGCCACGAACTGACCAGCTGACCAGCTGACCACTGGGAAGGAACCCTCGATACCGATGACTGCTGTCAACCGACTGCGCCCGCGCCGCTCCTGCCTCGCCGTACCGGGCAGCAACCCGCGCTTCCTGGAGAAGGCCCAGGGCCTGCCGGCCGACCAGGTCTTCCTCGACCTGGAGGACGCCTGCGCCCCGCTGGTCAAGGAGAGCGCCCGCCACAACATCGTCGACGCCCTCAACAACGGCGACTGGGGCGGCAAGACCCGCGTCGTGCGCGTCAACGACTGGACCACCCACTGGACCTACCGCGACGTGATCACCGTGGTCGAGGGCGCCGGCCCCAACCTCGACTGCATCATGCTGCCGAAGGTGCAGGACGCCGAGCAGGTCAAGGCGCTCGACCTGCTGCTCACCCAGATCGAGAAGACCATGGGCTTCGAGGTCGGCCGGATCGGCATCGAGGCGCAGATCGAGAACGCCAAGGGCCTGATCAACGTCGACGCCATCGCCGAGGCCTCGCCCCGGCTGGAGACGATCATCTTCGGCCCCGCCGACTTCATGGCCTCCATCAACATGAAGTCGCTGGTGGTCGGCGAGCAGCCGCCCGGCTACGGCGCCGACGCCTACCACTACATCCTGATGCGCATCCTGATGGCCGCCCGCGCCAACGACCTCCAGGCGATCGACGGCCCCTACCTGCAGATCCGCAACGCCGAGGGCTACCGCGAGGTCGCCCGCCGCTCGGCCGCCCTCGGCTTCGACGGCAAGTGGGTACTCCACCCGGACCAGGTCGCCGCCGCGAACGAGATCTACTCGCCCTCGCAGGAGGACTACGACCACGCCGAGCTGATCCTCGACGCGTACGACTACTGCACCTCCGAGGCGGGCGGCGCCAAGGGCTCCGCGATGCTCGGCGACGAGATGATCGACGAGGCCAGCCGCAAGATGGCGCTGGTCGTCGCCGGCAAGGGCCGGGCCGCGGGCCTGCAGCGCACCACCAAGTTCGAGATCCCGGAGGCCTGAGCAGCCATGCAGTTCGGACGCACCTACGAGGAGTTCGAGGTCGGCGCGGTCTACAAGCACTGGCCCGGCAAGACGGTCACCGAGTACGACGACCACCTCTTCTGCCTGCTCACCATGAACCACCACCCGCTCCACCTGGACACCAACTACGCCGAGAAGACGACGGACTTCGGCCGGAACGTCGTGGTGGGCAACTACGTCTACTCGCTGCTGCTCGGCATGTCCGTCCCGGACGTCTCCGGCAAGGCGATCGCCAACCTGGAGATCGAGTCGCTGCGCCACGTCGCGCCGACCTTCCACGGCGACACGATCTACGGCGAGACCACCGTGCTCGACAAGTGGCCGTCCAAGTCCAAGGACGACCGCGGCATCGTGTACGTCGAGACCAAGGGGTACAAGCAGGACGGCACGGTCGTCTGCGTCTTCCGCCGCAAGGTGATGGTGCCGACCGCGACGTACATCAAGGAGCGCGGCGGCGAGCAGCCCGGCCGCCCGACCCCGCTCTCCTGAGCCCCTCCCCTCTATAGGGGCCCGCCTTTCACGGCGGCCCCTTCGAGAGACCCCGGACGGGCAGGCCGCCGTCATCGGCCGCGCCCCACCCGGCCCGGGGGCCCTGCTGCCGCAGCCACGCCGGCAGGGCCCCCGCAATCCCCCCCCCCCGGGATTCCCCGACTTTCCGCAGACCCTCAGACCTTTCGGAGCCGCACGATGGGACGCCTCGCACAGACCGACGGCCTCACCGAGATCCAGCGGGACATCCTCGCCACCGTGCGGGATTTCGTCGACAAGGAGATCATTCCGGTCGCGACCGAGCTGGAGCACAAGGACGAGTACCCGACCGCCATCGTCGAGGGGATGAAGCAGCTCGGCCTGTTCGGCCTCACCATCCCCGAGGAGTACGGCGGCCTCGGCGAGTCGCTGCTCACCTACGCCCTGGTGGTCGAGGAGATCGCCCGCGGCTGGATGTCGGTCTCCGGCATCGTGAACACCCACTTCATCGTGGCGCACATGATCAACGCCCACGGCACCCAGGAGCAGAAGGACCACTTCCTGCCGAGGATGGCGGCCGGCGAGATCCGCGGCGCCTTCTCGATGTCCGAGCCGGGCCTCGGCTCCGACGTTTCGGCCATCTCCACCAAGGGCGTCAAGGACGGCGAGTTCTACGTCCTCAACGGCCAGAAGATGTGGCTCACCAACGGCGGCACCTCCACCCTCGTCGCGGTCCTCTGCAAGACCGACGAGGGCGGCAGCAGCCCGTACAAGAACATGACCACCTTCCTGATCGAGAAGGAGGCCGGTTTCGGCCCGAACCCCTCGGTTCCCGGCCTGACCGTGCCCGGCAAGATCGAGAAGATGGGCTACAAGGGCGTCGACACCACCGAGCTGGTCCTCCAGGACGTCCGCGTCCCGGCCGACCGCGTCCTCGGCGGCGTCCCGGGCCGCGGCTTCTACCAGATGATGGACGGCGTCGAGGTCGGCCGCGTCAACGTCGCCGCCCGCGGCTGCGGCGTCGCCCGCCGCGCCTTCGAGCTCGGCATCGCCTACGCCCAGCAGCGCTCCACCTTCGGCAAGAAGATCGCCGAGCACCAGGCGATCCAGTTCAAGCTCGCCGAGATGGCCACCAAGGTCGAGGCCGCCCACCAGATGATGGTCATGGCCGCCCGCAAGAAGGACGGCGGCGAGCGCAACGACCTCGAGGCCGGCATGGCCAAGTACCTCGCCTCCGAGTACTGCAAGGAGGTCGTCGAGGACGCCTTCCGCATCCACGGCGGCTACGGCTTCTCGAAGGAGTACGAGATCGAGCGCCTCTACCGCGAGGCCCCGATGCTGCTCATCGGTGAAGGTACTGCGGAGATCCAGAAGATGATCGTCGGGCGCCGGCTCCTGGAGGAGTACCGGATCGCCGACTGACCCCCGGGCCGCCCCCCCCCCCCCCCCCCCGCCCGGCGGGCCCCCCCCCCCCCCCCCGCGGGGGCATATAAAAAAA
>NZ_JBHVET010000013.1:0-33553 GCF_042802135.1 Kitasatospora sp. NPDC057512 | reverse complement strand
GGCGGTGACGGCGGATAGGTCCGTTCCGAAACGCCCTCGCCGCGGGGAGTGTTGCCCGGTGCACGCCGTTCCGATCGTCATCCGTTCCGATCGTCATCTGTTCCGGCGGGCGTGTAGCCGCGGTCGGACCGGGCAGGCGCCGGACATGGAGCAGGACATGGACGAGGGGCGGTCGACCGGCGCGAGCCCCGGGCGGAGTGGCCGTTCGCGGTCACCGGAGCCGGGGGAGTCCGGATCCGCCCCGGCCCGGCGCGCGACACCGTACGCGGTGGCCGCACCGCGGCGGACGAACCGACGTGAGGAGGCCGGCATGGAGCGCTTCGGGCGGGTGCCACTGCCCGGGTCCGACGGCACGACCGGCCCGGTCGGAGCGTTGCCACCCGTTGGTCTCCCGGGTGCGGAGCAGACCAGGCGGCTCGTGTTCTCCGGGCGGGAGGGCGCCGTCCAAGCGGGCCTCGAACTCACCCGGGAGGCGCTGCGGTCCTGGTCCTGGCTGCCGACCGCGGACGAGGAACGGCTGGCGGTCACCGAGGACCTCCTGCTGATGGTCGCCGAGCTGGTCACCAACGCCTGCCTGCACACCCACGCCGGACCGGGCGAACTGCGGCTGAGGTGGGACGGGCGCCGTCTGCGGGCGGAGGTCACCGACGCCAGCCCGGTGCCGCCCGAGCTGCGCCCGCACGCCGACCCGGGCCGTCCGGGCCGACACGGCCTACGGGTGGTGGCCCGCCTCGCGCGGTCCTGGGGCTGCGCTCCCGAGGGCGGTGGAAAGCGGGTCTGGCTGGAGGTCGCGCTCCCGCCGGGCCCGCCGAACCGCCGCGAGCGCCTGACCTGAGGAACGGCCCGGGGCCGTTCCCCGACCGGGCCCGGTCGGGGACGCCCGTGACCAGCCGAAGCCGGGCAGGAGAACATCCGGAACGTGCGTCGGAAGCCGATTCCCGGGTAGGAGCCCAGATGGCGGCCGCGACCGTTCCGGCCGCTCCAGCACCTGGACGGTGCCACCGGGACCGCGCTTGAAGAAGCCGGGCACAGGTCCTGGGGAAGAAGCCCGCGACGCGCGGTACGAGTAAGTCCGCAGGCATCGCGGGGCGTTCACCCTGATGCCCTGGAGAGCTCGAGTGTCCATCCGCATGGAAACCACCGACCGCCGAGCCGCGCCCCCGGGCCTGCCGCCCGATCTGCCGCCCGATCTGCCGCCAAGACCGACCGCGGCCGAGCTGCGTGCCATGGGGAAGTCCGAGGCGCGCGAGCTGAGCGACGCGCTGTTCGAGCGGCTGGCCGGGCTGGCCCGCGAGAGCCACGCCTACAGCTACGTCCGCGGCACGATCATCGAGCTCAACATGCCGCTCGTACGCTTCATCGCCGCCCGCTACCGGCACCGGGCCGAGGAGATGGAGGACATCCTCCAGGTCGGCACGATCGGCCTGATCAAGGCCGTCGACGGCTACGACCCGCGGCGCGGGCTGGAGTTCATCACGTACGCCATCCCCACCATCGCCGGCGAGATCAAGCGGTTCTTCCGCGACACCTCCTGGCCGGTGCGCGTCCCACGCGGTACGCAGGAGCTCTACCTCGCCGTCGCCCGCGGCTCCGACCGCCTGGAACAGGAACTCGGCCGGCAGCCGCAGCCCGAGGAGATCGCCGAGGACCTGCACCTCACCGTCGAGCAGGCGACCGAGGGCCTGCTGGCGGGCCGGGCCTGCCACCCCAACTCCCTGGACGCGCTGCGCGACCAGGACACCGACGAGACCGGCAGCGCCCTGCTCGACCGGCTCGGCGACTGCGACCCCGGCATCGAACTCGCCGACTTCCGCACCGCCGTCCGCCCACTGCTGGCCCGGCTGCCCGAACGCGAACAGACCGTCCTCAAACTGCGGTTCTGGGACGGCTGCACCCAGTCCCGGATAGCCGAGCGGATCGGCGTCTCCCAGATGCACGTCTCCCGGCTGCTCAGCGCCACCCTCGCCCTGCTGCGCGAGCAGTTGGACGACCTGGACGCCGACGGCTGGGCCGACGGACCGGAGCCGGAGGGAGTCGGCTGAGGCGGTCCGGGGCGAGGCCGCGGGGAGCTCCCGAGGAGCCAAATCCCGTGGCCCGTCAGGGGCGTTTTGTGGTGGAGTGGCGCGTCGGATGATCGACCATCATGTGAGGTGCTGCTTTGGCGAGCGTGACCGTCTCCACCGGGTACGGCAGGGTACGGGGCCAGGAACGCGACGGCGTCGCGGCCTTCCTGGGCATCCCGTACGCGGCCCCGCCGTTCGGGCCGCTCCGGTTCCGTCCCGCGCGGCCCCCCGAGCCCTGGGCGGGGGAGCGCGACTGCGGCCGCCCGGGGCAGGCCGCGCCCCAGCCCGGCTACCACCCCGCCATGGCCGGACTCCTGCAAGAGCCCGTGGAGACCGGGGAGGACTGTCTCAACCTCAACGTGTGGTCCCCCGCACCGGGCCGCGCCGGCGGCCGTCTTCCGGTCCTGGTCTGGATCCACGGCGGGGCGTTCCGCAACGGAGCCGGCTCGCTGCCCGGCTACGACGGCACCCGGCTCGCCGCGGACGGCGCGGTGTGCGTCACGCTCAACTACCGGCTGGGCGCCGAGGGTTTCCTGCTACTGCCCGACGGAACGGCCAACCTCGGCCTGCTGGACCAGATAGCCGCCCTGGAGTGGGTCCGCGACAACATCGCGGCGTTCGGCGGCGATCCGGACAACGTCACCGTGTTCGGCCAGTCGGCCGGAGCCATCAGCATCACGGCGCTGATGACCATGGAGCGGGCCGAGGGACTGTTCCACCGGGCGATCACCCAGAGCGGCGCCGGGCACCACTGCCACTCCCCGGAGACCGGGCGCCGGATCACCGAGCGGCTGGCCGCCCTCGCCGGGGTCGAGCACACCACGGAGGCCCTGGCAGCGGTGCCCCCGGAACGACTGCTCGCCGCCAACGCCGCCCTCGGCCAGGAGATCGCCCGCGACACGGACCCGGGCCGGTGGGGCGAGTCCGCCGGCGGCGGCACCACGGTGCTGCCGGTGGTCGACGGGACCACCCTGCGCGCGCGGCCCGTCGACGCCATCGCGGCCGGGGCGGGCCGCGACATCGACCTGCTCACCGGCACGACCACCGACGAGTTCCGGCTCTTCCTCGTCGCGTTGGGCATGGCCGACCGCATCACGGACGAGGTCCTGCACGGATTCCTGGCCTCGTTCGGGCTCGACGCCGCGCAGGCGGCCGCCGCCTACCGGGCCGGTCGCCCGGAGGCCACGCCCGGGGACCTGTTCTCGGCCGTGATGACCGACCACTCCTACCGCGTCCCGGCCATCCGCGTGGCCGAGGCCCGTGCCGCCCTCGGCGCACGGACCTTCGTCTACGAGTTCGCCCACCCCTCGCCCGCCCTGGACGGCCGGCTGGGCGCCTGCCACATGGCGGAGATCGGCCTGGTCTTCGGAACCACCGACCCGCTCCTCGGGGCGGAGCCTCCGAAGGAGCTGTCCGACCGGATGCGCGCCGCCTGGCTCGCCTTCGCCCGCGAGGGACGGCCCGGCCCCGACTGGCCCGCCTACGGCCAGGACCGTGCGGTGCTGCACCTGACCGAGGACGCCTCCCGGCTGGGGCGGGACCCGGGCGGCCGGGAGCGGTCGCTCTGGGAGGGAGTCCGATGAGCCGCTGACGGCGGGGCCGAGGTCCCGGCGGGGCGACGGCGGTTTCCAGCGGTCTGGGATGCGTTGCCGGATTCAACCAAGGCGATTTCCGCCCTCGGTACGCCGATCCTCCGCGTCGTTCCACGTTCCGCCGTACGTGCGCATGGCGGGGGTCACCGGCCGGTGAAGTCGAGGGAGGGGCGCGGCTTGCCCGCCCGGTGGGCCGCGACGGCGGAGGCGAGCCCCGCCGTGGCGTCCTCCGTCTCGAAGAGGGGCATCGCGATGTCGCACATGGCTTCGTCCGCCGCGGTGGTGCCGCCCGTGGACCATGCGCGGAGCAGTGCCTTGTGCGCGGCGCGAGCCCGCGTGGGGCCCTTGGCCAGCTGCTGGGCGACGGCTGTGGCTTCCTGGAGCAGGGCATCGTCGGGGACGACGCGGTTGATGACGCCGGCGTCGGCCATCGTGCGGGCCTGGACCTGCTCGGAGGTCAGGGCCCACTCCGCGGCCCGGGCGCGGCCGGCGCGCTGGGCGACGCGGTAGATGCCGCCGAGGAGGGTGACGATGCCGAGCGTCTGCTCGGGGTGGCCGAAGTGCGCCGATTCGGCGGCGATGAC
This sequence comes from Kitasatospora sp. NPDC057512, assembly GCF_042802135.1. Classification (NCBI taxonomy): domain Bacteria; kingdom Bacillati; phylum Actinomycetota; class Actinomycetes; order Kitasatosporales; family Streptomycetaceae; genus Kitasatospora; species Kitasatospora sp. NPDC057512. The sequence continues at coordinate 29,314 of NZ_JBHVET010000013.1, read as the reverse complement.
GACGTCGGCGCGCAGGGCGAGTTCGAAGCCACCGCCGGAGCACCGCCCCTGGATGGCCGCGATCACCGGCATCGGGAGTCGTTCGAAGGAGTTGAAGACGTTCATGTAGTGCTCGAAGAGCGCGCGCAGTTCCGCCGTGGCCGTACCGGGCCAGTCGACGATGTCGCCACCGAAGCTGAAGTCGGGGCCGTCGGCTCGCAGTAGGACGACGCGGGCTTCTCGCCGCGTGATGTCCTCGACGGCTGCGGCGAGTTCGTCGGCCATCTGGCGGTCGATGCGGTTCTGCGGCGGGTCGCCGAGGACGATGGTGGCGATGCCGTCGTCGATGGTGCAGGTGAGGTGGGGCACGGAGAGCTCCTGGCGTGGGCGCGGGGAACGGGGCTGACGATGTGTCAGATCAGGTGCCGGCGGAACCAGTCGCGGGCCGCTGTGCTGGATTCGTCGAACCTGGAGAGGTAGGGGTCGAAGTGGCCGCCGGGCAGCAGGACGAGCTTCTTGGGTTGCAGCGCTCGCTCGTAGGCGGCGAGGGCCAGGTCGGTGACGGTGACGGTGTCGTGGTCGGCGACCACGAGCAGGAGCGGGGTCGGGGAGACGCGGCTGATCCACGCGCCGGGCTCGTACATGCGGGCGGCGCGGGAGGAGCGCAGGGTCACCTGGTTCTCCCAGGCGCCCGGTGGTAGTTGCTGGAGGTAGAAGTCGATGGCGTCCTTGGCCCGGTAGGCTGCCGGTACCGCGAGGTCGTCGCTGACGACCGCCTGTGTGCGGGGGGCCTCGCCTCGGAACTGGGCCCGCTCGTCTTCGGCGAACGCCTGCTCCAGGTCGGCTGCGGCGTCCGGGGACACTCGCCGCAGCCCCTGTTCGTAGCCGCTGATCGTGGGCACCTGGGCGACCACGCAGCGCAGCCGGCGGTCGGTGGCGCCCAGGACGATGGCGTGGCCGCCCGCGTAGCTGGTGCCCCACAGGCCGATCCGGTCCGGATCGACCTCGGGTCGGCTCTCCAGGGAGGAGATGGCGCGCCGCCAGTCGGCGATCTGCCGCCAGGGGTCCACGTCCTGGCGGGGCAGGCCCCCGCTGGCCCCAAAGGTGCGGTGGTCGTGGACGAGGACGACGAAGCCGTCCTCGGCGAAGGCCCGGGCGAAGCGCTCGAGCCCGTGTTCTTTGACGCCCGCGTAACCGTGGGCCATCGTGATCGCCGGGTGCGGACCGGGACCGTCCGGGAGGAACAGCCAGCCGTGCAGCGTGACGCCTCCCTCCCCCGGGAAGGCGATGTCGGAGCGTCGTGTCATGGAGTCGTCTCCTTGCAGAGCGGCATCCGGTCGGCGCGGATGCCAGCCGTTGTCGTGGAAGTGGGTGGGCCGCGGGCGTTCGCCGTCCGCCGACCGGGATCGCCCGTGCTAGGCCGCACTGCCGAGAGCGGCCTTGGCCATGAAGGTGTCCACCAGTGCGCGCACCACCTCAGGTCGTACCCGTGCCCCGACTGCGGTGAGCGTCGGTGCTCATCTACGGCCTGCGCGCCCTTGCGCCGGTGAGCCGGCGTACCCCAGTGGACATCGCCAACGGCTTGCCGAGTGAAAGAACCATAGGACATACGTTCATGTCCGACAAGGGAGCACCGCTCACGTCATCGCTGGGCGATCCATTGGCGATCAAGAGAAGCTTGCCGAGCAATGGCCGATCCGGCGTCCACTCGCTGAAATAAGTAAAAGTGCTACGGTTATTTCATGGCCCGCCAGGGCGAACCCGGCGCCTACCGGCACGGAGCGCCCGCACCGCACAAAGGAGTGATCACCATGAGTGACATCACCAGGACGAACACCACCGACGAGGTCGAGGCCCAGCCGTGGACCAAGGCCTTCGCCGCCAAGGACGCCGAGGCCTTCGCCGCGGCGTTCGCCGAGGACGTCGTCCTTGAGGCCAGCGCGCTGCGCAGCCCGGTCGTGGGCCGCGAGAACGTCAAGCAGGTGATGGGCGCCGCCAGCGGCATCTACGAGGCGTTGGTCTTCACGTACGAGATCAGCGACGGGTCCCGCACCTGCATCGAGTGGGAGGCGAAGGCGTTCGGTGGCAAGGAGCTGCGCGGTTCCACCATCCTGACCGCGGACGACGAGGGCAGGATCGCCCGCGCCGTCATCCAGCACCGTCCGCTGGACAACCTGCTGGCCTTCTCCGAGGAGCTCGGCAACCGCCTCGGCCACGCCGTCGGGCGCGAGCACTTCCACCAGGCCTGACCGCGGGCGCGTCCCCGCCCACCCCGGGGCGCCACGACGCGCCCCAGTGAGCACCAACTCCTCACCTCTCAGCATCGATTGGGGTACCCCACGCCTCGGGGTGCCCCGAGGAGGCGAACACCATGCAGATCAACGGAGCGGTGGCCCTGGTCACCGGCGCCAACCGCGGCCTGGGAGAGCAGTTCACCAAGGCTCTCCTGGAACGCGGCGCGGCCAAGGTCTACGCCGGCGCCCGGGACCCCGAGTCCGTCCGCACGCCGGGAGTCGTGCCGGTCAGGCTCGACATCACCGATGCGCGGCAGGTCCGCGCGGCGGCCGAAGCCGCCCCCGACGTCACCCTGCTGATCAACAACGCCGGGCTGACCACCGGTTCGGACGTGCTGGCCGGCACCCTGGACGACTGGCGGCTGGAGTTCGACACGCACGTGCTCGGCACGCTCCGGATGAGCCGCGCCTTCGCGCCCGCCCTCGCCGCGAACGGCGGCGGCGCGCTGCTCAACGTGCTGTCCGTGCTGTCCTGGCTCGGCATCCCCCGCACCGCCGCCTACACCGCGGCCAAGTCGGCCCAGTGGTCCCTCACCAACTCCCTGCGCCTGGCCCTCGCCGAGCAGGGGACGCTGGTCACCGGCCTGCACGTGGGCCTCATGGACACCAGGATCGCCGCCGGCCAGGACGCCCCCAAGGCCGACCCCGCCAAGGTCGCGGCCCTCGCCCTGGAGGGCATCGAGGCGGAAGCGTACGAGGTCCTGGCCGACGACATGAGCCGCCAGGTCAGGGCCGCCCTGTCCGGCGAACTCGCCGCCCTCTACCCGCAGTTGTCCGACCGCGCCTGAAAGCCCCCCGACGCACCGAAGGAGGTGGCCGCCATGGCCACGCCCACCGCCCTCTCCTACGAGGTCTTCGTCTCACCCGGCGCCCCCCGTGCCGGCGACCAGCGGATGCCCGACGGCACCCCCATCGTCTCCTCGCCGATCACGTCCACCCTGATCCACGGCGAACGGGACGCCGTCCTGGTCGACCCGCCGTTCACCCACGACCAGATCCGGCAGGTCGGCGACTGGGTGGAGCGCTCCGGCAAACGGCTCGCGGTCGTCTACGCCACCCACGGGCACGGCGACCACTGGTTCGGCACGGCCCAACTCGTCGAGCGCTTCCCCGGCGCCGTCGCGTACGCCACCGAGGGCACGATCCGCATGATGCACCAGCAGGCCACGACGGGCCGCGAGCAGATGTGGGACAAGGTCTTCCCCGGCCGGATCCCGGCCACCCCGGTCCTGGCCCGGCCGATCCCCGCGGACGGCTTCCTCCTGGAGGGCAACACCGTCAAGGCGTACGAGGCCGGGCACACCGACACCGACGACACCACCTTCCTCCACGTGCCGTCGATCGGCCTCGTCGTGGCCGGGGACGTCGCCTACAACGACGTCCACCCCTACATCCTCGAAGGCGGCGACGGCGGCCTGACGGCCTGGCTCGAAGCCCTCGACCGGATCGCCGCGCTCGAACCGCGCGCCGTCGTCGCCGGCCACAAGAACCAGGACCGCCCCGACGACCCCGCCGTCATCGAGGAGACCCGGCAGTACCTGCGCGACGCCCAGCGGCTGTTGGACGAGAAGCCCACCGCACGCGAGTTCTTCGACCGGATGATGCGGCTCCACGGAACCCGCCTCAACCCGGGACCGCTGTGGTACGGCGCGGTCGGCCTGCTCGGATCCTGAGGCGCCCCACGTCCGTCCTCCTGCGCGGAAGGTGGTGGTCGGCATGGCCTGGACGGCCACGGTCCGGCGAGGACGGGCTGGTCGCCTTGGAGCCGCAGGGCACGGGCTGGCGCCGCCTCGTGTCGCTCGTCCTCGTCGCCGCCCACGAGGGCCGACGAGCCGACACCCGCCGCCGCCTGCGCGCCCCTGCCCTTTCCCCGCGCGTCCTCAGAAGAGACGAGAAAGCATGCCGACCGCCACCCGTGAGTCCCCCGCGGCCCATCGCCGTGGGCACGCCACGGCCTCCCGCCCCCGATACACCCTGCCGCCCACCCCGGCCTTCTTCGCCGCCGCCCTCGCCTACGCCGCCCCGTACTGGCAGGATCCATGGTCCTCGAAGTCGCCTCCATGCTGCTGTGCGCGTTCGCCCCGAACATCGGCTGGGTGATCGCCGCCCGTACCCTGCAGGGCATCGCGACCGGCGCGGCGAGCGGCGCGTTCACCGCGTCGATCATCGAACTGGCACCGGCCCGGTACAAGAAGCTCGGCACGACCCTGAGCACCATCGCCCCGGCCATCGGGCTCGGCGCCGGCGCCCTCTTCGCCGGAGCCGCGGCGCAGTTCACCGATCACGCGCCCGTGACGGTGTTCCTCGTCCTCGCCCTGCTCACCGCCCTGGGCACCGTCGCGACCGTGCTCTGCGCGGAAACCGGTGCGCTCCGTCCCGGCGCGGCCGGGTCCCTGATCCCGACCGTCGCCGTGCCGCGGGCGGCGCGGCGCGAGTTCCTCGCCGCCGTGCCCGTGCACATGGGCGGCTGGTTGCTCGCCGGCCTCTTCATGGGGCTGGCCCCCACCGTCATCGGCAACCTCTTCCACCTCCACAACGGCCTGGTCAACGGCGCGACCGTGCTCGCGATGCAAGGCCCGTCGGCGCTGGCAGGCCTGGCCTTCGGCCGCCTGGCGCCCCGGCGGGCCACACTCCTCGGCAGCGCCGCCATCGCGATCGGCGCCGCTCTCATCGTGGTCAGCGTCGCCGCCGGGGTGCTGCCCCTGCTGTGGATCGGCGGCGCCGTCGGCGGGGCCGGCTTCGGGACCTCCTTCTCCGGGGCGGTACGCGCCATCGCGCCCCTGGCCGGTACGCACGAGCGCGCCGGCCTGTTCGCGGCCGTCTACCTCGTCGCCTACCTCACCTTTGGCCTGCCCGTGATCGCGGCCGGCTTCCTGGTCGCGCCCCTGGGACTGCTGCCGACCGTCACCGCGTACGCCGTGGCCATCGTCGCCAGCGCCGTGCTCGGCCTGCTCACCCAGGCAAGGATCGGCCGTTCCGGCCCTGTGAAATGATGAAAGGCCCCACGTCAGCCGTCCAGGAGGTGCCATCCGCCATGCTGTGGCCCGCGACCGCGCGGTACGACCTCGAAGCCGCGCCCGGCAGTCTCGGTCTGGTCCAGGACCTGCTCAACACGATCTCGGCCGGCTCGCCGCGCGAACCCGACCTCCTGGGGGAGGTCCGGACGGCCCAGCAGTGGGTGGACGAAGCCACCGCCCGGTGGTCGGAGGGCGTCGGGCAGGCCGTTCCCGAGATCGTCCTCGACGCCGCCGGCCTCGCGGAGCTGCGGGCGTTCCGCGACGACCTGCAGGCACTCGTCGGCGCGGAGCCGGGTACCGTCGAGGCCGCAGGGGTCGCCGTGCCCGTCCTGCACACCGCCACCGCGGCGCTCCAGCTCGGCGAGGACGGCCTCGTGCGCCTCGAACCGCGCGGCACCGGGTGGCGGCGGCTGACCGCACTGGTCATCGCAGCCGCCTTCGAGGGGCAGCGGGCAGATACCCGCCGCCGCCTGAAGACCTGCCGCAACCCCCGGTGCAAAGTGGCGTTCTTCGACCGCTCCCGCAACAACAGCGGCGTCTGGCACGACGTCAAGACCTGCGGAAACACCGCCAACCTGCGCGCCTACCGGGCCCGCCAGCGCTCCGGCGGACACTGAGCCGGGACCTGGTCCGGGGTGCGGCCCGCGGCCCCCCGTCGACCGTGGCTGCGGCTCGACGCCCGGGGGCCGCCCCTCGACGGCCGCGAGCAGCTCGAAGTGGCCGACAACATCCTGGCCAACCGGCTGAACCGGATGGTCGAGGCGGGACTGGCCGTACGAAGGCCCTACCGCGAGGGCAAGCGGCCGCGGCCGAGGTCCGGAGGCCGTCCGGACCTCGGTTGTTCGGGCTCTCAGCCGGCCAGGCCGGCCAGTACCTCGGCGCCCGGCAGCTGGGCCAGTGCCCAGCCGGGGAGGATGAGCTTGCCCCGGCGCCGACCGCTGCCGACCAGGACGTACGGGGCCGCGGCCACCGCCTCGTCGATCAGCAGGGGCCATGCGCCCGGCAGGCCGACGGGGGTGATGCCGCCGTACTCCATGCCGGTCAGCTCGACCGCCGTGTCCATCGGGGCGAACGACGCCTTCCGCGCCCCCAGGTGGGTACGGACGGCCTTGTTCACGTCCACCCGGGTGTCGGCCAGGGCGAGGCAGGCGGCCAGGGTGACCTCCCCGCCGCGCTTGGCCGCGACCACCACGCAGTTCGCGGAGAGCTCCGGCGGCACCTGGTAGACCTCGCAGAACACCGCCGTGTCCGCCTTCTCGGGATCGGTGTCCACGTACAGCGCGGACTCGGCCGCCTCCCGGGCGTCCCAGTTCTTCAGGGCGTCGGCCACGGGAGCGGCGAGGTCGTCGCAGACCTCCAGCGCTGCGAAGACGGTGGTGAAGTTTCCGAAGGGAGGGTGCATGGACTCACTCATGGAACGGACTGTAGCGCGGCCCGTTGCGCTGGTCGGACCATCGGACGCATGGGCCGCGACTACGCCGTGCCGGTCGCGTCGGCCAGGTCCTGGCTCGGGGGGACCCCGAACTTGCGCGCGTACTCACGGCTGAACTGGCTCGGGCTCTCGTAGCCGACCTCATAGGCCGCGGTGGTGACCGAGGGGCCGCCCGTCTGGAGGAGTTGCCGCGCTTCGAGCAGGCGAAGGTCCTTCTGGTACTGCAGTGGCGTCGTCGAGGTGATCGCCTTGAAGTGCTTGTGGAAGGACGACGAGCTCATGCCGACCCGCCGTGCGAGCTCCGGGACCGTGATCGGCGAGCGGATGTCCTCGCGCATGCGGCCGATGGCGCGGGCGACGGCGCTCGCGTTGCTGTCGCGGCGCATGAGACGGCGGAGCATGCCGCCGAACGGGGCCGTCAGCAAGCGGTAGTGGATCTCCGTCGAGGTGAGCGCGCCGAGTACCCGCGCGTCCGCGGGCGAGTCGGCGAGCGCCAGGTACCGGTGCATGGCATCCAGCAGCCCGGGGTCCGCCCGGTGCTTCTGCACCACGCGGGCGGGTCCGCTGTCGAGCGCCGAATCGGCGACCTTGTCGTAGAGCTCCCTGAGCGCGGCGACGTCCACCGCGAGGGTCAGTGCCAGATAGGGAGCCTTCGTGATCCTGGAGGTCACGGGCAGGTCGTGGCTCACGAGGATGCACTCTCCCGGGCCGAACGACAGCGTTTCCTCTCCGATCGCGACCTGTTTCCGGCCTTGCAGGATCAGGCACAGGACGGGCTCGTACAGCGAGGCCTGGAATGAACTCGGGGAGTTCTGCCGGAGGATCCGGAGGCCGGGCATCAGCTGCTGGACGGTTGGCTGGTCGCCACCGCCATCGGCTGCCCGAACACGACGGGAAGCATCGTCGATGAGTCGTTCCAAGTGCACGCTTCGTCCTCTGTCGATGCCCTGGCCGGGCCGCTGCCGCAGCCGCGCGGACACGACCACTCTCTCAACCTGTGCAGGAATGGGCAAGCGGTTCGGAGGAGCGGGCAGGCGCCGCGGTGCCCCGCTGGGTAGCGTCGATCACGTCGCGTTTCCAAGGAGGACAGCATGCGAACCCGAACACTGACCACCGGTACCGAGATCCCCTACCTGGGCTTCGGCACGTATCTCATCGAGGACGGTGAGGCCGCCGCCGCGGTGGGTGAGGCCATCCGCGCCGGCTACCGGCACATCGACACGGCCGAGGGCTACCAGAACGAGTCCGGCGTCGGGGCGGGCATCAAGCGGGCACTCGAGTCCGAAGGGCTGACCCGGAGCGACCTGTTCGTCACCACGAAGCTCTGGCCGGGGAACCCGGAGTGGGGGCAGCAGGCGAAGACCACCGAATCCACGGTGACCTCGCTCGACGAGAGCCTCGAACGGCTCGGGCTGGACTACGTGGACCTGTACCTGATCCACGCGCCGTTCGGACGCGAAGACAGGCTCGCGCAGTGGCGCGGGCTCGTCGAACTGCAGCGACAGGGGAAGGCACGCGCCATCGGTGTGAGCAACTTCAGCGTCAAGCACATCGAGGAGCTGAAGGCGGCGGGCCTGCCGCTGCCGGCCGCCAACCAGCTCGAACTCCACCCCTGGTCGCAGAAGCCCGAGCTGGTGCGCTACCTCGACGACAACGCGATCACTCCCATCGCGTACAGCAGCCTGGTTCCGCTCTCCACCTGGCGAACCGGGGAGGGGCAGGACAGCGCGAAGTCGATCCGGATGAGGGCCGACGGCGAGCAGGCGGACAGCCCGTTCAAGGTCATGGCCCGGAAGTACGGCGTCGGCGAGGCGCAGGTCCTCCTGCGCTGGGCCGTCCAGAAGGGCTACCCGGTGCTTCCGAAGAGCACCAACCCCGACCGCATCCGGCAGAACGCCGACATCTTCGGCTTCACCATCGACGAGGAGGACATGACCGCGATCGAGAAGATGGACCGCGGCGAGGGCGTCGCCTGGGCTTCGGGCGACCCCACGAAGGCTGCATGAGCTCCGGTGTAGCAGCGGTCACCGATGCTCGATCGGGCGGCGGACGACATCAGGCATAGGTCGGTGAACCGACCGCCTGGACCGTCTTGATTGACAGGGGAATCAAGGCGGTGGCCCCCAGGCCTTTGGGGGAGATGCGCCGCCCTGTCCGACGAACTCGTCGGCAAAACGCGCGAGTTGCGCGTCCGCTCCCGGCTCGCCCCGGGAGGCAGGGCAGGATCTGCTTGATGATCCGGGCCGGCCCGAGTCGAGCGGGCCCCGGATCCGGAGCACCCGGTCGACGCAGCGCTCGTCGTGGTCGCGGTAGCCGTTCGGGGAGCGCCCGGGGGCGATCAGCCCCTGCTCCTCGTAGTACCGCAGCAGTCCGCGCGGGGTGCCGGTGCGCTGGGACAACTCACCGATCCGCATGCGGGCCACCCCGCATTCCCAAGAGTCCACCAGGACTTGACATTCACATCTATGTGAGGGTTCGAGAACAACACCATGTCAACTTCGCAAACAGAGGTGCGCGCCGAGACTCCGGCGGCACCGGACGGCAAGCTCCCCTGGTCGCCCCTGCTGGCGCTGGCCACCGCCGCCTTCATGAGTCTCCTGACCGAGGCACTTCCCGCGGGCGTGCTCCCGGAGATGGCTCGCGACCTGTCGGTCAGCGAGTCCGCGGCCGGACAGTCGCTGACCGTCTACGCGATCGCCACCGGCCTGTCCGCGATCCCGGTGGCCATCGCCACCGCCGCCTGGCGCCGCCAGAAGCTGCTGCTCGTCGCCGTGCTGGCGTTCGCCATCGCCAACACCGTCACCGCCGTCTCCTCCTCCTACCCCCTGACCATGGTCTTCCGGGCCGTCGCGGGCATCGCCGCGGCCGCGATCTGGGCCGAACTGGTCGCGTACGCACGCCGGTTGGCGCCGCCGCACCTGGCGGGCCGGGCCATCGCGATCACCATGGCCGGCATCCCGCTGGCCTTCTCGCTGGGCATCCCGATCGGCACCTTCCTCGGCAAGGTGGTCGGCTGGCGGCTCACCTTCGGCCTGGTCGCGCTGGTCTCCGTCGCGCTGCTGGCCTGGATCGCGGCCTCCGTCCCGGACTTCCCCGGCCAGAAGGCGGGCTCCCGGGAGCCGATCCTGCGCGGCCTGCGGGTGCCGGGCGTGGTCGCGATCCTGTTCGTGGTCGCCGCGTACGTGCTCGCCCACAACGTGCTCTACACCTACATCGCGAGCTTCCTCGACAAGTACGGGATGGGCGGCCAGCGTGACATCGTGCTGCTGGTCTTCGGCATCGCCTCGCTGGTCAGCATCTGGATCACCGGCGTCCTGGTCGACCGCAAGCTGCGGACCCTGACCGTCGCCAGCACCGCGCTGTTCATCGTGGCGTCGCTGCTGCTCGGGGTGCTCGCCACCAACGTCGTGGTGGTCTACCTGGCGATGGCCATCTGGGGCCTGGCCTGGGGCGGCCTCGCGACGCTGCTGCAGACCGCGGTCACCGACGCGGGAGGGGACCGGGGACAGGCGCTGCTGGTCACCGCCTGGAACTCCTTCATGGCGGGCGGCGGCGCGGTCGGCGGCATCCTGCTCACGACCGCCGGGCCCGAGTCCTTCCCCTGGGTGGTGCTGGCCCTCCTGGTGCCGGTGCTCCTGGTCGTGGTCGGCGCCCGCAAGCACGCGTTCCCGGCCGTTCGCCCCGGCGCGCAGTAGCGGCGGCCGGACGCCGCCGCGGGGTGACCGACCACTCCTACCGCGTCCCGGCCATCCGCGTGGCCGAGGCCCGGTGCCGCTCTGGGCGCACGGACCTTCGTCTACGAGTTCGCCCGCCCCTCGCCCGCCCTGGACTGCGGGCTGGGCAGCCGGGAGCGGTCGCTCTGGGAGGGCGTCCGATGAGGCGCTGACGGCGGTGCCGAGGCCCCGGCGGGACGACGGCGGTTTCCAGGGGTCTCAGATCCCCGCGCCGCGGATGTCCGCGTGCACCTGGGCCGCCAGATCGGCGAGTTCGTCGGCATCCCGCGCGTTCGCCTGGAGGTCGAGCAGTACCTCGTCCGCCCCCGCGGCCGCATAGCCGGCCGTGTCCTGGACGATCTGCTCGACCGTGCCGACGAAGGGCTTCCGCTCGGCGTCGGGCACCGGGGCCTCGGTGATCCGGATGTTCGCCCTCGCGCAGACCTGAATCGCGCCCGCGTCGCGGCCGTACAACGCGGCCCACTCGCCGATCTCACGCCGCAGGACGGCCAGTTGCCCGGGTGTCATGCCCGTCGGCAGCCAGCCGTCGGCGCGGCGGGCCACCCGGTCCAGGGCCCTGCCGCCGGACGCCGCCAGGTAGACGGGCACGGGGCGCACGGGCTTCGGCCCGACCTCCGCTTCGTCGATCAGGGTGTGCCTGCCCCGGTACGACACGGGGTCGGGGCCCCACACCGCCGCGCAGACGTCCAGCAGTTCGTCCAGCACGGCTCCGCGCTCCTCGAAGGGAGCGTGCCCGGCGGCCGCGTGCTCGTCCAGCGACCAGCCCGTCCCCAGCCCCGCGACCACCCGGCCGCCGCTCGCCGCGTCCAGCGTCGCGAGGGCGCGGGCCAGCTGGAACGGCCCGTGCAGGGGCGCGACCAGGACGCTGCTGCCGAGCCGGGCCCGCTCCGTCGCCGCGGCGGCGAGCGAGAGAACCACCAGCGGATGGGCGACCGACCGGTAGGAGTCCGGCCAGGCCAGCCCCGGCACGTCGTACAGGCCCTGCCGCGGCGCCTCGGGGACCAGCACCCGTTCGAAGACCCACAGGCTGTCGTAGCCGATCCGCTCCGCGGCCCGTGCCACCGCCGCCGGAGCATGAGCGAGGTCGTACCACTTCATCTGCGGCAGCCCGAGTCCCAACCGAATGGCCATGGCTCGATCCTGACTTCCCGCGCTCCGGGCCGCAGCCGTTGTACCCCCGTCCGCACGACGCGCGGCGGTCAGGGCGCGCGCGGTTCAGCTGCCTGCTGCTGGGGCGCGATGTCCGAACGGGCCGCCTGCCGGCGAGACCGGTTCCGGAGGGGAGGCTTCGAGCACCGCCTGGGCGTCCGCGAGGGCGACCTCCAGCTGGTCGCGGAGGGGCTCGGGGAGGGTGGCGGAGCCGAGTGCGCAGGCGGCGAGGGCCTGTGCGAGATCGGCCGTCCTGCCGGGTTCGAGGCGGTCGCGGACACCGGGGTGGGCGAGGAGGTCGTGCAGTGCGTAGCCGTCGCCTGTTTCACCCGTCCGGCTGGTCAGCTGCTCGATCAGGTTTCGGGCGGCGGGGGTGTCCGGGCCGACGGCGTCGATCGCGGTCAGGGCGAGGCGGGTGCTGAAGACGGCCAGGCCCTTGTCGGGTTCGAGGGCGAGACAGTGGTCGATCGCGGTTTCGGCGGTGTGCCGGTCGCCGGGGAGGCACAGGGCGGTGAGGACGGCGGTGACGGCGTTCTCCCAGGGTGCGCCGGGCTCGGTGGCGGCCAGCAGGGCGAGGGCGCCGGGGAGGTCGTCGGCGGTGGCTCGGGCGAGGACGGCGACCTGGCGGCCGTCGAGGATGCGTCGGCCGATGCCGCGGTGCTGCTCGATGTGGCGCAGGGCGTCCGTCCAGCGGCCGGCGGTGGTGAGGGCGCGGGTGCCGTCGGCGATGACGACGCGCCACAGCCACTGGCGGACTTCGTGGCGCTGCTTATTGGTCTCGGTGAGGCGGGCGGGGACGGTGAGGCCGTCGAGGGTGGTCTCGGTGGCGGTGGTGACGGCGTGGTAGAGGTCGAGGAGGAGCTGGTGGCCGTGTTGGTGGTGGCCGGCGCGGAGGTGGAGGCGGGCGAGGTTGACGACGGGTTCGAGGCCGTGGATGGCGCTGGTCGTGGGGAGCGGGCCGCGGGTGAGGTGGAGGGCGGCGTGGCGGTGGCAGAGCTCGCGGGCGTAGCCGGGCAGGGCGAGGTCGGAGGCGAGGAGGGCCGCCTGGTTGAAGACGGCGGCTGCGAGGCCGGGGTCGGCATGCCGGGAGGCCGTGTCGGCCAGCTCGGTGAGCCGGCCGACACGGGCGTCGAGGGGCAGGCACGCCGGCCGGTGGCGGGCGACCAGCGGGAACCGCCGGGCGGTCGGTCCGGTCGGGTGCATGCGGGTTACTCCCAGATGACGGTGATCGGGTGGTGGGGGCGCTCCAGGACGAAGCGGCCGGCGGCCGGGACAGCGGTGGCGGGGGAGTCGGGGAGTTCGAAGCGCGGCCTGAGGCCCCGGTAGCCGGTGTTCCACGTGCGGATCTCCTCGGCGACGAGGTCGGCGAGGGCGGCGCCCGTCGGGCCGTGGCCGATGACGCCGGTCTCGTAGGTCTTGCGGCCGTCGTTGTCGGGCTCGCCGGGGCGAAGGGTGAGGTAGGCGAGGGAGGCGGCGTCCACCGTGGCCATGGCGCCCCAGCCGAACATGGGGGCGATGCCGCGTTCGCGGGCGTTGCCGGTGACGCTCATCCGCATCAGGGAGTTCGGGAGGGTGAGGGCGAGCCACAGGTCCTGGTACTCGTAGGTGGTGCCGGCCGGGATGGTGACGCCGGTCCAGACGTCGTGGCGCTCGGTGTCGAGGATGCCGAGCAGCAAGTCGGCGTCGACCGCGTCGCTCTGGTCCTTGTGGACCTGGAGGGTGACGTCGCCCTGGTGGGTGAGGACGACGGTGCGGCGGGCGTCGTCCATGCTGCCGCGCAGCGGCATGAAGACGGCGAGCTGGTCGTCGACCGACACCCAGCCGGTGTCGCCGCGCTCGAAGGCGATGGTGCGGGAGGCGGTGCCGCGCAGGCGCAGCGGCAGGACGATCCGTCCGGTGGGCTTGACCTGCCGGAGCCAGGCGGTGGGCATCTCGTTGGTGCTCACCGTGGCGATGATGCGGTCGTACGGGGCGGCGTCGGGGTGGCCGAGCGCGCCGTCGCCGAGGACCACGTCGGCGTTGGTGATCCCGGCATTGGCGAGGTGCCTGCGGGCGCCGTCGACGAGGTCGTCGTCCACGTCGACGGCGACCACGTGCCCGTCGGGGCCGACGATGGTGGCCAGGTAGGCGGCGTTGACGCCGGTTCCGGCCCCGGCCTCGAAGACGCGCTGGCCGGGCCGGGCGTCGAGCTGTTCCAGCATCAGGGCGACGATCGCGGGCTGGGAGGCGGCGCTGATCCGGGTGCCGGACCCGTCGGTCTTGGTGTAGGTGGGGTTGTCAGCGTAGGCGGCCTCCAGGGGGAAGCCGGGCAGGAAGTGCTCGCGGGCGACGGTGCGGAAGGCGGCCTCGACCGCGTCGGTGCGGATGGCGCCCTGGGTGAGCAGGCGGTCGGTGAGGTTGTCGCGCAGCTGCTCGGCGGAGGTGGCGACATTGTTGCTGAGAGTAGTCACTTCGGCGACCCTAGTGGTTGTGCGGATGATGGACTGCGAGGGCGCGGGGCCCTCGCCGGAATGGAAGACGGCGTCCAACGCGCTTGCGGCGGTGGCGGATTGATGATCGACGGGCACGCCGGCGCGGTTGGCGTGGAAGAGAATCTGGTGGGCGAGAACGGCACGTAGCCCGCGGGTGAGTCGGCCGTCGCGGGCCAGGCGGACGAGGTCCTGTCCAGCCTTCTCGAAGGCGTCGACCCAGTCGGATTGGCCGGCGAGCGGCTCACCAGGGCGGGTGAGCCGGCGGGTGTCGACGGTCATCAGGCGGCGCATCGCGGCGGTCAGGGGGGTTGCCCGTACGGGTGCGAGGGCGGGCGGCTCGGGCCGCAGTTCGGCGAACCTGGCCCAGACGTCGCCCTGTTCGTACCAGTCGAGGCCGGCGGAGCGGAGCATGGCGGAGACGAGGGCGACGAGGGTCTCGGTCCGGCCGAGTGAGGGTGGGTCGGGCTCGGCGGCACGGGCCATCAGGTGCCGGCTGTCGGCGTGGAAGAGCCGGTGGGCAATCTCCATGGCCTCGGGGCCGCCGAACGCCTCGGTTTCCGGTTCGTAGATCACGGTGGCCCAGCCCGTGAGGAGTCCCTCCTCGGCGAGCACGTCGAGGAGCGCGGTGACGGCGAGGGCGGGGTCGGCGGCGCGGTAGCGCAGTCGCAGCCCCTTCTTGCGCATGTACCACCAGCCGTTCAGCGCGCCGGAGTTCTGGCCGTAGGCGAGGACGGGGGCCAGGTGGTGGGCGGTGATCTGTTCGACGGTGGCAGGGTCGGTGAAGGTGAGGTCGTGCTGGATCCAGCCGGTGGTCATCGAAATGGTCCTTGGTCAGGCGGTCAGGAGGCAGGCGTCCCAACAGGTCGCAGGCGCGGTGCCGGTTGCGGGGGCCAGCAGGGCGAGGGCCGTGCCGGTCGCGCCTTCGAGGAAGGCGGGGCCCGCCGTCGCAAGGAGCTGGCGTGCCTGTGTGTCGGGGTCGGTACGGGGCGGGTGGGCGGTGCCGAGGAGCATGGCGGCGGCCGAGCGCAGCCGGGCTGCGTTGTGTGGGAGAGCGTCGTCGGCAGCGCGGTGCGCGATGTGGGCGAGCCCGGCGTAGCCGTGGCAGACGGACAGGTCGGTGGTCGCGGCGAGTGCCTTCGGGTCCGCCAGCGCGTTGGCGAGGTCGGTTTCGGTCTGGTGGCGCAGGCGTTGGTCGCCGACGGCGAGGGCGGCGAGCTGCTGGGCGCGGGCGAGGCCGGCGGTGCCGTAGCACCAGCTCGGGCGCTGTGGGGGCAACGGGCCGCGGGCGGCGCCGTCCAGGTGGGCGCGGGTGATCCAGTACGGCCAGGCGTGGCCGTCGCGCCAGCGCTCCAGCCAGGTGGTGATCGTGCCGATCGCCTGGCGCTGGCCGTCGACCTCCACACCGCGGCGTAGGGCCAGGGCGAGCAGGGCGAGGGGACCCGCGATGCCGTGTGCGAGGCCGTTGTTGGCGTGCCCTCCTGGGAACCGCTCGTCGGGCCTGCCGGAGGGGCCGTGCGGGGTCCACCAGCCGGGCACCAGCCCGCCGTCGTACTTGACGTCACCGGTCAGGCGGGCCATGCAGCTGAGGACTCGCCGGACGGTCTCTCCGCCGGGGGTGCGGCGCAGGAGGACGGCGCCCATGCCGGCCAGTCCACGGATCGCGTCGAACTCGGCCAGCGCCGGCAAGTCGCCGCGATCGATCCGGGCGAGGGCTTCGTCGCAGCGCCTTGCGGCATCCGCCGCCACGGTCCGGTCGAGGCGGGCAAGGGCGCGCTGGTAGGAGCAGGGGCGGGCCTGGGCAGCGCAGGCGAGGGCGTGCGCGAGAGCCGGAGCACCGTAGCACAGGTAGCTGTCCGCCCCGCTCGTGACCGGAGCGTCGGTGGCGACCGCGAGCCAGGCGCGTACCGGTTCCCACGGGCCCCGGCCGGTGGCGGCGCGTTCGATGTGGAGCAGGGCGATGCCGGGGGCGCCGTGGGCGAGGGACTGGCGCCACTGCGGGCGGGACGACCAGGCGGACGCTACGGCCTCGGGGTCGGCGAGGAGTTCGGCGATCCGGTCGGACAACCGCAGAGAGGGGTGAGGGATGGTCACCGGTCACCGTCCCGCGACAAGCGGGCGAGGGCGGCGGCGCGGGCCAGGTAGAGGACCTGGGCCTCGTCGTCGAAGTCGATGCGGTGCGCGCGGACGAAGCTGCAATGAAGCAGGGAGCCGAGGACGTCGTCGGCCTGCACGCCTTCGGTGTGCGAGCCGGGGAAGAAGCAGCGGTAGGAGTCGAGTGCCCGATGGCGTACGGACCAGGCATCGACGAGCGCGGCACCGCCGGGCGCCGTGCGTAGCGCTGCCCAGTCGTGGGCCGGATCGGCCAGGCGTACGGCTTCGCGGAAGACCGGCCTGGGTACGGGGGTCGGTGCCTGGGCAGGGATGTTGTCGACGAGCCAGCGCAGCCCGGCGGCGACGGAACCGGTGAACCCGGTGGAAACGGCGACCGCGTGGGTGGCGAGCAGCGCTTGCCAGCCAGGCAGCGAGGGCTGGGACAGTTGGGTGACGACGGCGGCGGAGTCGGCGCGGAACACTTCTTCCGCCGCGGCCCATGCCGGGCCCTCGCCCCAACGTCCGGTCTCCGTGTACGAGGTCGGGTACACGACCTCGGACAGCAGTCCGGCCTGGTGGAGTTCGGCGGTCCAGGTGCTGATCACGCTGGCGCTGGATCCGAAGTCGGTTGGGTCGGGTAGGGAGACGCGCAGCCGCAGGTGCTGGCGCGGGTCACGGAAGCGCACGAACCACCACTTCGGGTGCCCGAGTCGTGTGAGGAGGTTGGGCAGGTGCCGGGCGAGGACGGTGTCCTGGCGTTCCAGGTCGCCGTAGAGGGAGGCGAGGAGCACACGGGAGGTGCCGGGGGCGTCGCCGTGGCCCCGCTTCAGGATACGGGCGGGGGTGGGCTTGGGCAGGCGCGGCCAGGCCGGCGCATGGCTGGCGGTGACGGGGACCACGATCTCGTGGGCCCGGCCGCCGGCCCAGCCGAGGTCGGCCGGGTCGGGTTCCTCGACGAGGACCGCGTGCCGGGCGGAGCGCAGGTGGCCACGCAGCAGGACGCGGTGGCCGGGGTGGTCGAGGTTGAGGGGTAGGCCTTGGCTGTCGGCGGCCAGCATCACGTGCTGCGGGACGCGACGCAGCTCCGCCCATGAGGCGAGGGCTCCGTCCCACAGTCGCTGCGGGGCGTCGTCGGCGGGGAGTTCGGCGGCGGTGAGCCGCCAGGCGGCAGGGGAGAGGATGACGCGCCGGTGCCGCAACCGGGGCCGGAACGGCAACGCGTGGAGAGCACCCCAGTCGAAGCGGGTGACCTGCGCCGTCTGGGCGCGGGACAGCTCGGTGATCAGCCGGGCGAGCGGCGGGGTGTGGTGGCGAAGGTTGAGGGCGTGGGTGGGGGCGGCCTCGATCCGCACACCGAGCTCCGGTGCTGTCAGGTACATGCGCCGCCCGTCGCAGCCCACCGCCAGGTCCTCGGGGCCGAGGACGCCGGCGGCGACGCGGCGGTGCTCGGCGAGGCTGATCACCAGCTGGCCGGTCGCCACGCTGCGGGCGACGTGTCCGGTCGCCGGGTCCAGCGGCGGGAACGAGAGCTGCGCGGTGACGGCGTGCTCGTCCAACGTCGGCAGGTTCCTCAGCAGATCGGTGAACACTGCCCGGTGCCTGGGTTCGAGGAGGTGGAGGAATCGGCCGACCGAGACGCCGACGGCCCGGGACGCCGAGACCACCTCCAGCCGGAAGTCGCCCCGGTCGAGCGCTTCTTGACTGCGGGCGTGGAGACGGGCGACGACCTCCAGGTGTGGGGGACAGCGGGGTTCGGTCGGGCCCAGGTCGAGGGCGGCCAGCAGGGCCTCGTCGAGGACGACCTCGCGCGCCCCGTCGAGTGCGGCCTGCTGGGCGATCGCGGCCAGGATCTCGTCCCGCTCATCGAAGCGGGGCTTCTCGGCGGGCCGGGCGCCGGGGTAGCCGTCGGGCCAGCCGATCCCGCTGTCGGTCACCACATCGAGCAGCGGCACCAGAGCGCCGCGGCCGTAGCGTTCGTAGAACCGCTGGTGGTAGGCCCGCCAGGCCGCGGTGCCGTTGGGAGCGGGGCTGAGTCGGGCGAGTAGGTAGGCTGCGCGTGCGGCCTCGTCGGCCACCGTGTGCGGGAGGACGAGGTCGGCGTCCAGCCGCAAGTCCACGGCCGACGAGAGAATGCCGTGCCCAGGGGCAGCAGCGGCGCGTAGGTCCGCCAGGGGCTCGGTCGCTTCGGCGACCTCGTCGGCGCCTGCGTTCTCCAGGGGGACCAGGAGGCGACAGACCGGGTCGGTGTCGGTCGCCGGCGTGTGAAGGTTCGTGATGAGCACCTGCTGGGCGACGAGTTCGGACAGGAGACCGGTGACCTGCTCGGCGGTCGCGGCGGGGAACTCGGCCTGGGCCTTGTCGGCCAGCTCCTGGAAACGAATCGGTTGGCGGGCGGCGGCGAGGGCGAAGGAGACGGGACGGGTGTGGCGCAGGGTCGTCTCGGCCGCAGCCGCTCGACTGCCCGGGAGGTCGAGCGGCCGGTGGGGGACGACGAGACGATCACCGCGTACCTGGACGGTGGTGTTCGCCATCACGTCCAGACGGGCCAGCAGGGTGGGACAGTGCTCGAGCTGCCTGATCGCCCGGGCGAGCCCGGCGGCCGAGGGACGGGTGACCACATGGTGCTCGTCGCCCCAACGCAGCTCGCAGGACGGGCCGAACGATGTTGCCTGCACGCCGGCGAAGTAGCCGAACGGGGTGGGACGGCCGGTTGCGCGAGCCAGATAGCGGGCGGTGGAGAGAGCGGCGCGCCGTACGTCCCGTGGTGCGGGCGAGGGGGTGCCGGTCAGCTGGGCGACGCGACGGGCGAGGACCGGGCTGGCCACTCCGAGAGCCTGGGCGAGCTCATTGTCCGCCCACACCGCGCGCAACCATCGCGTGCGGCGGTCGCTTGCCGAGGGGTCGTCGCCGTCAAGGTCCGGCCATGCGGGAACCCGCAGATCGGGGCGGGCGACGGCGCGCACGAGCGCCACGCCGGCGGTGCGGTAGGGAACGGTGGAAGCGGGAGGGCGCATGGCCGCGAACCTCGCAGTCGGAGACAGGTTGAGAAGACGGTGGCGGTGGCGGCCGGTGCCCAGGGACGTCGTCGCCCAGGACACCGGCCGGTCGGGTCAGTGCAGGCCGGTGGTGCAGGCGCCGCAGGTGCTGCCGCAGCCGTCGTCGGTGAGGACCTGCAGGCTGGCCGAGTCGGTGGTCTCGACGGTGCGGACGTCGAGGTCGAACTCGTCGCCGACGGCGTCGGGCGTGGTGGCCCTGGACTCGGCCGTGATCTTCTGAGCCATGGTGGCTCCTCCTTGAGGGTTTCCCTTGTGGGACCTGGAGCCGGGGCGCGGGACGCGCCCCGCGTCACCAGGAGACGGTGGGGTGGCAGCGCCGGGTGCAGAAGGCCGACTGAACTGCGCGGCCTGTGATGGACCACGGCGCGGGGAAGCCCGACTCGAGGCCGAGCACGGGGTGAGGTTCGCCCAGCGCGCGCAGTAGCAGCCGCTCGCCCGTGAAGGCGGTGCGGCCGTGCAGCAGGCGATGGTTGTCCAGCACGACGCCCTGTCCGGGGCCGAGGCGCAGCCGGCGGGTGTTCCGGTTGATGGTCTGGCGCAGGACGGGCAGGTGAGCCTCGGCGTCCGGTGAGAAGCGGGCAAGGTCGTCCTGCCTCAGCCGCAACCGCCAGCGGCCGCCGGGCAGTTGCCGAAGAACCGGGGCGAACAGACCGTTTGATCCCCCGAAGTAGGCGGATCGTTCCGCGGAGAGCACCTCGATGACGGCCGGGTGGTACGCGGCCAGCTCGGCCAGGACGGCCTGGCCGTCCACCAGCAGGCTCTCGCCGCCGACGTCACCGGCCCGCGCACACGCCAGGAGAAGCAGCCGGGGTGGATCCGGGTGTTGCGCGCACTCGGTGTGCACGAGCAGGGCGCCGCGCCCGAGGCCGGCGAATCCCGGTCGTCCGTCGTGGCGGCCGGTGTCGCGGATGACGGTCAACCCGTCCGGGTCGGCATCCCGATGCTTCCACAGCGAGGACATCAGCCGGCCGGCGGCGAGGAGCACGTCGTCGCGCCCGCCCAGCCTGGCGAGCCGCAGAGTCCCGTGCTCGCGCAGCAGCGCTCCGGCGCGCTCGCGGGCTGCTCCGTCCAGCAGGCGTGCGGTGAACTCCTCGCCGTTGGTGCCGTTGGTGTCGGAAGACGACATGGTGGATCTCCCTCGTGGGACCGAGTGGGTGGGAGGCGACACACTCTTCACGCCCCATCGCCCGGATGGAAAGTGACAGATTGTCAAAGCGGGATCACCGGGCAGCGGGGCACCGCCCGGCCGCGCGACTGCTACCTTCGACGGGCCCGTGACCACCTGAGCGCCCCGGAAGAAGCGATGACCGGACAGACCGAAAAGCCTTACGTGCCAACGACGTTCCCGATCTCCATCAAGGGCGTCGTGCTCGACCCGCAGCAGCGGGTGCTGTTGCTGAAGAACGAGCGCCAGGAGTGGGAGCTGCCCGGTGGGAAGCTGGAGGGGACGGAGACCCCTGAGCAGCGGGTGGTCACGGAGATCCAGGAGGAGAGCGGTTGGACGGCGGCCGCCGGCCCGCTGCTCGACGTGTGGATGTACGAGCCGATCCCCGGCCGCAAGGTCTTCATCGTCACCTACGGGTGCACCGCCACCGACGCACACCGGCCCCCGGTCGTTAGTTACGAGCACAAGGAGGCCGGCCTCTTCCACCGCGACGAGGTGTTCGGCCTGGTCATGCCGCAGGGCTACAAGGACTCCATCACCCGCTGGTACGAACTGCACGACCAGGCCTGACCCATGGCCGGGATCGACCCCTACGGTGGCATCCGATGGCACTGGACCACGCCCAGAGCCCAGGACATCCTGCGCCGCCGAGCCCTGCCCGAGATCCTCCAGCTCTACCGCGAACTCCACGGCCTGCCGCAACAGGAACTCGCGGACCTCCTCGGCTACTCCACCAGCTACGTCTCCCGCATCGAGACCGGCTCGCGCACCATCACCGACATCGCCGCCCTGCGCCACGTCGCCGAACGCCTGGGCCTCCCGCCGCACTGCCTCGGCATCACCGATGACACCGACGCGGACCACCAACTCGTGATCCAGCTCGCCGAGTCCGTGCTGCGCCTGGCCGAGATCGCCCGCCAGGCCGGCCAGGCCACCACCGCCGTCGCCGAGCTGTGGCCACTGGTCGCCCGGCTGGAGGCCCGAACCGCGGACGGCCACGCCGACCTCGACACCCTGCGTCTGCTCGCCAGGGCCCGCGTCGGCCTCGGCGTCGCGCTGGGACACGTGCTGCCCGAGGAGCGCCTCGCCACCGCGGCCCGCTGGACCGGCAAGGGACTCAGCGTCGCCCGACGGGTCGGCGATCCGGCGCTGCACGCCCACGCGCTGCGCCATCACGGCAACGAACTGCGCAAGTCCGGCCTGACCCTTCGCGCGTTGGACCGGCTCGGCCAGGCCCGCGATACCGCCCGCACCGCCACGGAACGAGCCGAGGCCGTCGTCCTGCTCGCCCGCGCCGCCGGAGCCGCGGGGAACACCGCCGTCTTCGACGCCGCGATCGACGACGGCCGCCGCCTTCTGCACGACGTGGCACCCACCGCCCTGTTCTCCGAGTTCACCCTGCACGAGGTCCGCCTTCGCGGCCTCATGAACACCGGCCGGGTCGCCGAAGCGGTCCGGCAACTCGACCGGGCACCGGCCGCCGGACTCGGAGCGACCGCCCAGTGGCGGATCATCGCGGCGATCACCGCAGGCGAGGTGCTGCTGCGGAAGGGAGACCCGACAGGCGCGGCGCAACAACTCAGCGCCGCGGTCGACGGGGCGGCCCTCCACCGCCTGCCACACCAGCTCCAGCGCGTCGTCCGGGCCGGCCGCCACCTGCCCGACGTCAAGGAACAGGCGGACGGTGCCCTGGGACGACTGCGAGCCGAGATAGCGGCCTGACCTCCAGCCCGGCGGCGGGACGGCGATGAACACGGCGGACCTGCTCTTCCTGGAAGTGTCCGGAGACCGGTGCGTCGCCCGGTATGGTGGGCTGTCAGGGCGTACGGCGGCGGGTCGAGAGGGCACTGAGCGGTGGTCACTTTTCCCTCCCCGAAGCCGGTTCACAGCATTGGGCCCATCGGCTCCACGAAGGGGGTGAAGGCCGTTGGAGGCAGGGTGACGAGGCCGGTGAGGAGGGCGACGGCGGCGGCGTGGGTGCGGCTGCCGCGCCACGAGAGCGCACGAACGACCCTGGCCTCGACGGTGCGGGCCTCGCGCAGGCTCAGCCCGCAGCCGTTCGCCCCGGCCTCGCTCATCGTCCCGGTGCAGATCAGCGTGATCACGGCTCGCCCCGCCTGATCCAGCCCGGGCACCCGGTCGGGCAGCCCGGCTCGCAGCCGCTCGGTGCCGATCAGCTCCGTCGTGATCAGGCGGACGGCCAGGTGCGCGTCGTCCACGGCGCCGGCGCGTCGGCGCAGGTCGGCCAGGCGGTGTCGGACCAGGTACTCCCCGGCGTGGGCCCGGCCGCCGATTTCGGCGATGGTCAGTCCCTCGGCGGCGAGTTCGGCGATCCGCCGCTCCAGCGCGTTCAGCTCGGGCACAGGGGCACGTCGTGGCTCCGTCCTCGGCACGAAGCTCGTGGTCGCCAGGACCCGGCGGAACCCGGCTTCCCCAGCCACGGGCACTTGGTCGGCGGTGCACACGACCAGGAGGTCGTCGGCCGGGGCACCGAGACGGTGGGCGGCGGCCACGTAGGCGGCGGTGCCGTTGTGCGCGCCCTGGTGTACGGCGCAGGACCAGGCCGCTCTCAGCCCGACCACTGCGACGGCACGGTCCGGATCGACCGCCACGGCAGGAAGCACCAGAGCGCACGGGACACCGAGGGCGAGTGCCTGGTGCACCAGCCGTACGACGGTCGGCGCGGCCCCGCGAGGCGCGGCCCCGGCCAGAACCTCCGCCAGCGACGGCACTTCCGGGAGGGCGGCCAGCGCGCCGAGGTGTACGACCAGACCGCGCGCGGTCCGGAGCATCGCGATGGCGCGCTCCATCGGATCGGAACGGTGGCAGGGCTCTGCCGGGGTCGTGGCTACGGGTCCGGATACACCGGTCGCTCCCTTCGTCCGGTGGTGCCTGGTGCGGCCCTGGCCCGAATCGGCCGCCATGGGTGTGGTGAGCTCGGCGAGGGTGTCCCCGGCCGGATCGAGCAGCTGGTGCTCCAGGGCTCGGCGGACGGCGACAACGCGCTTGCGCGTGCCGAAGACGTTGAGAACGGCGTCCTCGTAGAGCTCCGTCGCGCGCTCCCGGACCTCCAACGCGCGGGCGACGTCGAGGCGGTTCCCGCCCGCCGCCCAGATCCGCACGATCAGTGTCTGCTCGTCCGTGAGGGCCGGCGGAGCACCCGCCGGGGCCGAACGCGCGAGCAGACCGGACTGCCACGCCCAGGCGAAGGCCTGGACCCGGTTCGCCGCCCCCAACCGCTCGTACGCCTGGCGCAGGTGGTACTTGACGGTGTCGACACTCAGATCCATCGCCGTGGCGATCGCCGCGTTCGTCATCCCGAGACCGACCCTGTCCAACACCGCGACGAACTGCGCGGCCGGCGCCGTGGGTGCCGCTTCCGTACTCATCAGCCCGCCTTCGCCTGCTGCCGAAGGCTGCTGAGCTTCACAGCCGGCCAACCGACGCCGAGAGCCCGCAGCAGCACCAGGTCGCCGAGAACGGCCGCGGCGCTCGCCTGCTCCCTCGACCGGACCCCGAGCGTCCTCAGGACGGCCTGGGTGTAGGTCTTCACCGTGTTCACGGCCAGGCCCAGGCGCTCCGCGGTGGCGGTCGCGTCCTCGCCGCCCACCAGCCCGGCGAGGACGGCGATGTGCTGCGCCGGCAGTGGGTTGCCGGTGGGGTTCATCGGGTGCACCTCCTGCACCAGGCCCCATCCCGCGCCCAGGGCGGTGGCATGGAAGCGCGACTTCGCGCCGATCTTCGGCAGCAGCGTGAGGATGGCAGCGCCGACTCTGGCCTGTTCGATCCCGGTGGCCCGGCTGATCGCCCCGTACAGGGCGCCGCGGGCCAGCTGCTGCAGGAGGAGAACGTCGCCCTCGGACAGGTAGGGCTTGGCGGGACGGGAAGCGGGCATGGCTGATCTCCAGCAGAAGCGGGGGAGGAGGGGGCTACGACCGGTCGAGAGCGGACAGCAGCGAGGGCCCGATCCGTCGGGCGACCTGGGGGCCGATGGTCAGAACCAGGTCTCCCCGTCGGACGAGGGAGGCGACCAGCGGCTCGGGGCCCGGCTGGTCCAGGCCGGGCTCGTAGCGGATCACCGTGCCGGCGGGACTGGCGGTGAGGATGCTCTCGCCGCCGTCGACGCGGTTGTGGTGACGGGGGAACGTCGAGTGGACGGGCAGCAGCACCGTCCGGTCGGCGGCCGTCAGGGCGTCGGCGATCAGGCCGGCGAGGGTGTTCGACCGCAGGTGCCCGGAGGGCTCGTACACGGCCACCACCGCGCCCTCGGTGAGCATCCGGGCACCCAGGAGGTCGGCCTTGATCTCCCTCGGGTGCACGGCGATGGATTCCACGACGTCGATCCCACCGCTCGTGCCGAGCCGGGTCAGCGACCTCTCGACGCCGGCGAACGCGCCGATCCCGTCGACGAGTTCGTGGCCGGGGACACCGAGCGCCCAGCCCGCGGCCCAGGCCGTCGCCACGGCCATGGCGGAGTTCGTCCCCGCGACCGGCACGGTGAAGGTGTGACGCTCGCCGCCGGCCTGGACGGTGACGCGGTGCTCCTCGCCGGTCCAGAATCTCCCGAGAATCTGCACGTCCATGTCGGCGCCGCGACCGACGGTCACCACCCGAGGCCCCCGGCGCCGGCGCAGCCGGTCCGCGAGCTCCAGGCAACCGGGCTGGGCGGCCCACAGCACCACCGTCTCGCTCCGTCGGGCGAGGGCCGCCATCTGGTCCAGTGCCTCCTGCTGGTTCCACCAGCACGGCGGTGCGGCGTCCGCGGCGGTGACCAGTGTCACGGCCGGGTTGAGGCCTTCGCCCAGGGAGCGGAAGCGCCAACCGGGCGGCGAGGCATCGTGGCCGGAGCTGTCCGGGCACAGGTCCACCACCAGGAGCTCTCCGCCGCCCTCGTAGCCGGCGCAGTCGCCCTTGGGGGCCTCGGCGAGGATCCATCCGGGGTCGCGGCTGACGAGCGCGCAGGTGAGCGCGGCGGCGGCCATGGTGGTGGAGTGACTGCCGGCGACGGCGACCGTGGTCGGCGCGGTGGCGGCCAGCAGCTCTACGGCCCGCCCGTAGCCCAGTATGGGAAGGCCTCGGCCGACAGCGTGGTCCAGGACCTCGTGGACCACGGTGTTGTCCCCGCCCCAGATCAGCGAGGCCGCCCCGGGGGTGGCCGCCCGAAGGCCGACACCGCACCGTTCGAGCCTTTGGAGCAGGTCGGGGTGGGAATCGGGGCGCGGCGGCGAGACCGTCACCCGAGCGTGCCTCCGGGCCAGGTAGGAGGCCAGACCGGCCACGCCGGGGGTGTGGGGGTCGAGGATGTGGACGGCCGAGAGGAGGCCGGGCAGCGGCAGGGGCCGTCGAGGTGCTCCGGCGCTGTTCGCGCCGGCGGTCGCGTTCACGCCTCCTCCGTCAGAGCGAGCCCCTCGGGGCTGACGTGGATGTCGACGCCGGCGGTGCCGATCAGGTCGCTGACGACGGCGCTGAGGATGCACGGGATCATGGCGAGTCTCCGCAGATGAGCGGGTGGATTCGAGCCGGCCGATTCGATCCGGTCGAACCGGCGGAGACTCAGAATGCCGGTGGGGAGGGGGACATGATCAGACCTGAGCTGGATGTCTTGGGACGTCCTCGGTATCCTCCTGAGGTCTCAGTACGTCCCAAGACGTCCCATCCGGGAGTGCCATGGCGAACGAACGCCTTCGGTCCGCACTGGTCGTCCGTGGAGTCACCGAGCGGGAACTGGCGGAGCACTGCGGAGTCGATGCCAAGACGGTGGAGCGCTGGATCCTCAAGAGCCGTGAACCGTACAGGCGGCACCGCCAGGCGGCGGCGGCCAAGTTGCAGACCGGCGAGGACTACCTCTGGCCGGACGCGAAGTCGGAGACCCAGCGACTGGACGAGGCCGACGCCGAGATCGTCCATGTATACCCCCACCGCTCCTCCGTGCCACCGGAGTTGTGGCTGCAGTTCGCCCAGCGCTCGGCTACCGACATCGGCGTGCTCGTCCATGCCGGCGTCCATCTCGCCGAGAACCCGCGCTGGCACCGGGCGCTCGCCGAACGGGCTCGGGCGGGCGTCCGGGTCCGTCTGCTGCTCGGTGACCCGGAGAGTACGGAGGTCGCGCGACGGGGCGAGGAGGAGGAACTCGGCGAGGGTGTCGCGTACAAGGTGCGCGAGGTCATCAAGCTCTACCGGCCGCTCTACGGAACGCCCGGCATCGAGTTCCGGACGCACCGGTCCACACTGCACAACTCCTTGTACTGGTTCGACGACGAGATGCTGGTGAACGCCCAGATCTACGGGGTGAGCGCACCGCTCACCCCGGTGCTCCACCTGCGCCGCGTAGCCGGCGCCCAGCTGGTCTCGACCTACCGGCAGAGCTTCGAGAAGGTCTGGGCCGGTGCTGCTCCGCTACCGAGGCAGGAATCGTGAGCCGGACCGACTACTTCGACGATCCGAGGGCCCCGAAAGCCCAGCGGATCGTGCCCGCCGTCACCGCGTTCGTGGTGAACGAGCGCGGCGATCTCCTGCTGGAGCGGCGCTCCGACAACGGCCGCTGGGGCATGCCCGGCGGGGTCCTGGAGATCGGCGAGAACCTTCCGGGGGCCGTCGTGCGCGAGGTACGGGAGGAGACCGGTATCGCGGTCGAGGTCACCGGTCTCGTCGGCACGTACAGCGACCCCGGGCACGTGATCGAGTTCTCCGACGGGGAAGTGCGCCAGGAGTTCTCCCTGTGCTTCCGGGCGCGGCCGGTCGGGGGCCGCCTCACGGCCAGCTCCGAGTCCTTTGAGGTCCGCTGGGTGCCGCGAGCGGAACTCGAGGGGCTGGACATCGCCCCGACGACCAGGCTCCGCCTCGACCACGGTTTCCGGAACGATCCGGCCCCACACCTCGGTTGACTCAGGCGCTGTCGGACTCGGCCAGCCGCTTCGCAACCCGGTCGACCATGGCCAGCAGCGCCGGGCGAGCTGCGGAGACGGCACGGTGGACGACGTGGCCGGTGCCGTACCGGCGAAGGACCTCGTCGAGCCGGGACACCGGGTCGACCACGGTGCCGTCGGGGCCGCTGGTGAGATCGCAGTACGTGATCGCGTCCAGCAGGTCCGACGGCGGCCGACGAAACTCCGCGAGCGCGGCCGACAGGCCCAGTTCGGCCGCTTCCCACTCCGACGAGGAGTGGTAGGCGACGAGCGAGCAGACCTCGGCATCGACGCCGATCCGACGCAGGTACCGGGCGCCGTCGATCATGTGCTGGCCGGTGTCGACTGCCGGGGGCGCGTACCCGACATCGTGAAGAACTGCGGCGACATGCAGCAGTTCCTCGTCGGCCCCGAGCGTCGGGCCGAGGAGCCCGGCCTGCTCGAAGACCTGACGGGAGTGCGCCCAACGCAGGGGGATGTCCGCGAGCAGCGATTCGGCGGTCCGGTACGCAAGGCTCAGGTTCATCGCTCAAGGCTAGTAGTGCTTTGTCAGGTCGGGGGCTGGTCTTGGCCTGGATATCGGTCGGTGGCAGGTCGGGCATGTGCCGTTCCAGGTCGCCAGGAGCTGTTGGAGGGCTCTGACGGCCTGGTAGAGGGCCATGCCCGAGCAGGCACTTTTGGGCGGCTCCGGACCGGGGTCACGAACAGGTGGGCGGCGGTGACGAGGGTGACGTGGCGGTGCCAGCCGGCTCGGGAGCGTCCCTCGAAGTGCTCCAGGCCCAGGGCGGTCTTCAGCTCGTGGTAGTCGTGCTCGGTCCGCCAGCGGATCTTGGCCGGGCGGACCAGGTCCTCGACCGACGTGGCCGCGTACACCCGCACCACGGGCCTGCGGCTGATCGAGGACGCCTGCCAGGCCCAGGGCACCACCACCCGGGGCCGCCCGGCCGGCACCGTCGGCGACACCGGGTGCTTCTCCCTCAAGGACGGCAAGATCATCGCGTGCGGGGAAGGCGGCTACCTCCTCACCGACGACGACGCCCTCGCCGACCGGGCCGCCGCCTACCGCACCCACTGGCAGAGCGCTGCTCCCGACGCCCCGGCCGGAAGCCGCCTGGGTGTCAACTACCGCCTCGCCGAGCCGCTCGCGGCCCTCGCGCGACACAACCTCCAGCGCTTCCCCGACGCGCTGGCGCATCGCCGCCGGCAGGCAGCCGCCCTCCATCGCGGGGTCGACGGCACTGAGGGCCTGGAGCCGATCGCCGCGGGCGACGGCGACAGCCCCAACGGCTACAGCGCCCTGTGGCGCCTGACGCTGCCCGAGTCGCGCGCCTTCGCCACCCACCTCGCCGGCCTCGGCGTGCCCAACAGCGTGGGCACCCACCGCCTCACCGCAGCCCACCTGCACCCGGCCTGCTCCGGCTACGCCACCGGCGATCTTCCTCGCGCGCACGCTACGGTGGACACCCTGCTGGCCGTCCCGTTCACCGAGCACGACACCGAACAGGCCATCGAACATTGGGCGTTGACGATCAGGCAGGAGGCCGCCGCGTGGAAGAGCTGATGCGCGATCCCCGCTTCGCCGACACGACCCTGGTGGTGATTGACTTCGAGGGGCTCACCCCCGCCGGGCGGCCCGCCGAGCCGATCGAGGTCGCCGCCCTGCTCGCCACCGCGCCCCCGGCCGCCCAGGTGATGGCCGGCCTGGACGCTCACCTGAGCGCACCGCCGTACCGGCTGGTGGCCCACCACGCGCACACCGAAGCGGGCCTGATCGCCCATCAGGCCGAGCACTGCCCCGTCCTGGCCGCAACCCCGCTGCTCGACACGATCGGCCTGGCCAAGGCCGTCCTGCCGCATCTCGGCTCCTACCGGCTGGACAACCTGCTCGGCCACTACGGCATCCCCAGACCCGCGGACCGGCACCGGGCGATGCCGGACGTCCAGGTCACCGCCAAGATCCTGGAACTGCTGCTGGCCGAAGGGTGCGCCCCCCGCCGGTGGCGCACCCAGCTGGAGCTGGA
>NZ_JBHVET010000012.1:0-33633 GCF_042802135.1 Kitasatospora sp. NPDC057512 | reverse complement strand
GCCGTCCGTTCCGCGCGGGGCCGGGCAGGCCCGCCGCGCGCTCGGCGCATGGTGAACACGTGTACGGCGGGGGGAGGTCGCAGCGGCCCAGGGGGGTCGGCGGACCGGGGTTCCGGCCCGCCGCGCCCCTGCTCCGACCTGCGGGTTCGTCCCGGTTTCCGGTTCGTGCGGGCTTGACGGCATTCGCACACTAGGCTCGGACCCATGACCGAGCACCAGCTTCCTCAGGGCTTCGAGACTCTCGCCATCCACGCGGGTCAGGAAGCAGACCCCCAGACCGGGGCCGTCGTCACGCCGATCTACCAGGTGTCCACCTACAAGCAGGACGGGGTGGGCGGCCTGCGGGGCGGCTACGAGTACAGCCGCAGCGCCAACCCGACCCGCACCGCGCTGGAGGAGTGCCTCGCGGCACTGGAGGGCGGCGCCCGCGGCCTCGCCTTCGCCTCCGGCCTGGCCGCCGAGGACACCCTGCTGCGGACCATCCTCAAGCCGGGCGACCACATCGTCATCCCCAACGACGCCTACGGCGGCACCTTCCGGCTGTTCGCCAAGGTGCTGACCCGCTGGGGCGTCGAGTTCTCCGTCGCCAACACCCAGGACCTGGCCACCGTCCGCGAGGCGCTGCGCCCCAACACCCGCGCGGTGTGGGTGGAGACCCCGTCCAACCCGCTGCTGGGCATCACCGACCTGACCGCGCTCGCCGAGATCGCGCACGGTGCCGGCGCGCTGCTGGTGGTCGACAACACCTTCGCCAGCCCGTACCTCCAGCAGCCGATCGCGCTCGGCGCGGACGCGGTCGTGCACTCCACCACCAAGTACATGGGCGGCCACTCGGACGTGGTCGGCGGTGCGCTGGTGCTGGCCGAGGCGGGCCTCGGCGAGGAGGTCGCGTACCACCAGAACGCGATGGGCGCCGTCTCCGGCCCGTTCGACGCCTGGCTGGTGCTGCGCGGCATCAAGACGCTGGGTGTCCGGATGGACCGGCACAGCGCCAACGCGGAGAAGGTCGCCGAGCTGCTGGCGAGCCACCCGAAGGTCAGCCAGGTGCTCTACCCGGGCCTGCCCGAGCACCCCGGCCACGACATCGCGGCCAAGCAGATGAAGGCCTTCGGCGGCATGGTCTCGTTCCGGGTCGCCGGCGGCGAGGAGGCGGCCGTCGAGGTCTGCAACCGCGCGCAGCTGTTCACCCTCGGCGAGTCGCTCGGCGGCGTCGAGTCGCTGATCGAGCACCCGGGCCGGATGACCCACGCCTCGGTGGCCGGTTCGGCGCTGGAGGTGCCCTCCGACCTGGTGCGCGTCTCGGTCGGCATCGAGTCGATCGACGACCTGCTGGCCGACCTCAAGCAGGCGCTGGGCTAGGTCGGTTGGGGCCCGAGGCCCCTCACTGCCCCTGCTGGTCCGCCGTGTACGACTCCATCGCGAGGTTGAAGCGGGCCAGCAGGGCGCAGAACGCGCGCTGTTCCTCCGGCGGCCAGTCGGCCACCAGCCGGCGGGTCAACTCGGCCCGGCCGTCCCGGACTTCGGTGAGCCGGCCGACGCCGTGCGAGGTCAGCGCGAGCCGTACGGCACGGCGGTCGGCCGGGTCCTGCACCCGGCCGACCAGCCCGGCCGCGACCAGCGGGGCGACCTGGCGGGTCACCGTGGAGGAGTCCACGCCCAGCGCCTCGGCCAGCGCCTTGACGTTGGCCGGCCCGTGCCGCTCCAGCCGGTCGAGCAGCAGGTAGGCGGCCCGGTCCAGCACCCCGACCCCGCCGCCGCCGGAGGTCCGGACCTGTTCCATTCGGCGCGCGAACACCGCGAGCTGGTACTGGAGTTGGGTGTGCACGGGGTCGGTGCGGTCGGTGGCCTGGGGCGAGGTCGTCGTCATCGCGGCTCACGATCGTCGTGCGGTGAGAGAGACTCAGAAGCAGCAGCGTACGCGGGCCGGGCGGGCCCGGGAACAGGCCCGGCATCCCGGATTGCCTCCACCCGCCCCCGTACTCTGGCGCCATGCACACCTGGCCGATCACCCTCGACGACGTCCGCGGCGCCCAGAAGATGCTCGCCGGGGTCGCCCGGGTGACCCCGATGGAGGGCAGCCGGCACCTCTCCGGGCTGATCGGCGCGCCGGTCCACCTGAAGTGCGAGAACCTCCAGCGCACCGGCTCCTTCAAGCTGCGCGGCGCGTACGTGCGGATCGCGGGACTCTCGCCGGTGCAGCGGGCCGGCGGGGTGGTCGCGGCGAGCGCCGGGAACCACGCCCAGGGGGTGGCGCTGGCGGCCGCGCTGCTGGGCGTGCGCTCCACGGTGTTCATGCCGGTCGCGGCGCCGCTGCCGAAGGTCGCGGCCACCCGTGAGTACGGCGCCGAGGTGCGGTTGCACGGGGCCACCGTGGACGAGGCCCTGCAGGCCGCGCAGCGGTACGCGGAGGCGACCGGCGCGGTGTTCATCCACCCCTTCGACCACTGGGACGTGGTCACCGGGCAGGCGACCGTCGGGCTGGAGATCCTGGAGCAGTGCCCGGAGGTGCGGACCATCCTGGTCGGGGTGGGCGGCGGCGGGCTGCTGGCCGGGATCGCGGCGGCGGTCAAGCCGCTGCGGCCGGACGTGCGGGTGGTCGGGGTGCAGGCGGCCGGGGCGGCCGCGTACCCGCCCTCGCTGGCGGCGGGGCGCCCGGTGTCGCTGGAGCACTTCGCCACCATGGCGGACGGGATCATGGTCGGGCGCCCCGGCGACATCCCGTTCGAGGTGGTCAACACGCTGGCGGACGGCGTCCGGACGGTCTCCGAGGACGCGCTGTCGCGGGCGCTGCTGCTCGGGCTGGAGCGGCTGAAGCTGGTGGTCGAGCCGGCCGGGGCGGCCCCGATCGCGGCGCTGCTGGAGCAGCCGGACTCCTTCGAGGGGCCGGTGGTGGCGGTGCTGTCCGGCGGCAACATCGACCCGCAGCTGATGCAGCGGGTGCTGCGGCACGGGCTGGCGGCGGCCGGGCGCTACCTGTCGCTGCGGGTGCGGCTGGCGGACAAGCCGGGCGCGCTGGCGGACCTGTTGGGCGTGCTGACCAGGGTGGACGCCAACGTGCTGGACGTGGCGCACGTGCGGACCGACCCGCGGCTGGGGCTGACCGAGGTCGAGGTGGACCTGCACCTGGAGACCAAGGGGCCGGAGCACTGCGCGCTGGTGGTCGGGGAGCTGCGGGACGCGGGCTACGTGGTGGTCGCCGGCTGAGCTCCCACCCTTGACGCGATATATCGCGTGCTGGGAGACTCGCGATACATCGCGTTCGAGTCCCACGGGTCGAGAATCGAGTCGCCTGTGTGCCCAAAATCGGGGCAGAGTGGGACAGATCGCCCCATACGTCCGAGGAGATGAGGCAAGGCCATGGCGCCAGCCATCCAAGCCGAGAACCTGGTGAAGACCTTCGGCGACGTACGAGCCCTGGACGGCGTCAGCCTCGACGTCCCCGAGGGAACGGTGCTCGGGCTGCTCGGCCCGAACGGCGCCGGGAAGACCACCACCGTGCGGGTCCTCACCACCCTGCTCCGCCCCGACTCCGGCCGCGCGGTGGTCGCCGGGGTCGACGTGCTCAAGCACCCCAACCAGGTCCGCAGCCTGATCGGCCTGTCCGGCCAGTACGCGGCGGTCGACGAGTACCTGACCGGCTTCGAGAACCTCACCATGGTCGGCGAGCTGTACCAGATGAGCAACCGCGCCGCGAAGGCCCGCGCGCTGGAGCTGCTGGAGTGGTTCAGCCTCACCGAGGCCAAGGACCGCACCGCCAAGACCTACTCCGGCGGCATGCGCCGACGCCTGGACCTCGCCGCCGCGCTGGTCGTCCGGCCGCCGGTGATGTTCCTGGACGAGCCGACCACCGGCCTCGACCCGCGCAACCGGCTCGCGCTCTGGGAGGTCATCGAGACGCTGGTCGAGCAGGGCACCACGCTGCTGCTCACCACCCAGTACCTGGAGGAGGCCGACCGGCTCGCCCACGACATCGCGGTGGTCAACCACGGCCGGGTGATCGCCCGCGGCACCGCCGACCAGCTCAAGGCGCAGATCGGCGGCGAACGGATCGTGGTCGTGGTGCACGAGCCAGGCCTGGTCGGCGACGCGGTCGCCGCGCTGTCCCGCTACGCGCTGAGCGAGCCGACGGTGGAGAAGAACACCCGCCGGATCACCGTGCCGGTCAGCGGCGGCGCCCGGGTGCTCGCCGACGCGATCCGCGAACTCGACTCCCGAGGGATCGAGATGGACGACATCGGGCTGCGCCGCCCGACCCTGGACGACGTCTTCCTCACCCTCACCGGCCACGTCGCCGAGGAGCGGCCCGAGGAGGAGGACGGCAGCGACCCCAAGGCGCGCGGCCGGGGCAGGGGGAAGGACGGCCCGGGCGGCCCGGGGCCGGACAAGCGGGCCGTCGCGGCCGGGAAGGAGAGCTGAGATGGCCACCACCACCGAGCACGCCATCGGACCGGCGATACCCAGGCAGCGCCGGGGGATCGCCGCCTCCCTGCACGACTCCTGGGTGGTCGCCAAGCGCAACCTGCGCCGGATGACCCGCATCCCGGAGATCGTGGTCTTCGGGCTGATGCAGCCGGTCATGTTCGTGCTGCTGTTCTCGTACGTGATGGGCGGGGCGATCAAGATCCCCGGCACCGACTCCAGCTCGGACACGTACATCCAGTACCTGATGGCCGGCATCTTCGCCCAGACCGTCACCTTCGCCGTCGCCGGCGCCTCGGCGGGCATCGCCGAGGACATGAGCAAGGGGCTGGTGGACCGGTTCCGCTCGCTGCCGATGGCCCGCTCCGCGGTGCTGGTCGGCCGCACCCTCGCCGACCTGTGCCAGACCGCGTTCACCCTGGTCGTGCTGGCGGTGGTCGCGCTGCTGGTCGGCTGGCGGATCCACGAGGGCGTGCTCAAGGCACTCGGCGCCTTCGGCCTGCTGCTCCTGCTCGGCTACGCCTTCTCCTGGATCGGCGCGCTGATCGGCCTGTCGGTGCGCAGCCCCGAGGCGGCCACCTCGGCCGGGCTGATCTGGCTGTTCCCGCTGACCTTCGTGTCCAACGCCTTCGTGCCGGTCACCTCGATGCCGGGCTGGCTCCAGGGGATCGCGTACTGGAACCCGTTCAGCGCCACCGTGCAGGCCTGCCGGGTGCTGTTCGGCAACCAGGTCGGGCCGGTGGACAGCGCCTGGCCGATGCAGCACGCGGCGCTGGTGTCGGTGCTGTGGTCGATCGTGATCACCGCGGTGTTCTCCTGGCTGGCGGTGCGCAAGTACCGCTCGTCCACCGCCTGACCGGGTCCCGGCGCTGACCGGGCCCCGTGCCCGGCCCCGCCCGGAACGCCGGAGGGCGGCCGCGGAAGTCCCTGACTCCCGCGGCCGCCCCCGTGTCGTGGTGCGGCCGGATCAGCCGGCGTGCGGCACGACCTTGACGATCTTCACCATGGCCGGCTTGCCGTTCGGCAGCTCGTAGGTGGCCTCGTCACCGATCTGCTTGCCGTCGATCGCGCGGCCCAGCGGGGACTGCGGCGAGTAGACGTCCAGGTCGTCCGAGCCGGCGACTTCGCGGGAGGCGAGCAGGAACTCCATGAGGTCGTCCTCGTCGCCGTCGAAGGCGACCGTGACGACCATGCCCGGGGCCACCACGCCCGAGTCGGCCGGCGCCTCGCCGACCTTGGCGCGCTCCAGCAGCTGGGTGAGCTGACGGATGCGCAGCTCGTACTTGCCCTGCTCCTCCTTCGCCGCGTGGTAGCCGGCGTTCTCCTTGAGGTCCCCCTCCTCGCGCGCCGCCTCGATCTTCTGGGCGATCTCGATGCGCCAGGGCCCGGTCAGGTGGTCCAGCTCGGCCTTGAGCTGGTCGTAGCCGGCCTGAGTGAGCCAGGTCACGTTCTCACTGGTCTGGGTCACGGGTGCTCCTCGTAGGTGCTGGGGCTGTGCTGAGGGTGTGAGTCGTCAGCAGGGGTCGGTGGTGATATCGGTCTCAACTACAAAGCAACGCCCGCTCCCGTACCATCCGGTGCGGAAGGGGCGAAACCACGAGCCTAACAAGTCCTGCTGACAAGCGGGAGGGGCGTTTGCGCGCCATTGACGGCGGCGTTACGCCGGGGTGTACAGCAACCGGGTGCGGGACCCTCTACGGATGCCCGTTCTCCGGATCGAATATGCGCGCCGCCCCGGTCGGGGTGCGCTGTCCGGCCCGGGCGCGCCGCCCGCTCGGGGTGCGCGACCCGGCCGGGGTGCGCCGCCTGGCGCGGGTGCGCTACGTGGCGGGGGTGCGCTACTTGGCGGGGGTGCAGCCCAGCAGCTCGGCGGTGGTGCCGCGCGAGGTGGTGCGCAGGGTGACCACCGCGTCGTAGCTGGAGCCGGCCGCCGGGACGGGGAAGTCGGCCACCCCGACCACCCCGTGGTCGTCGCCCTGCGAGCGGACCGTGCAGGTGCCGGCCTGCCCGCTGCTCTTGCGCACGGTGAGGTGCAGCTGGACCTCGGAGTCGGAGAGGACCTCGAAGGTCGGCACCGAGCCGTTGATCTTCGACTCGCGCAGCATGTAGGAGCCGCCCAGCCAGGCGACCAGGCCCAGGCCGAGCACCCCGCAGACCGCGCCGATCACCTTCAGGCGGCGGTCCGAGTCGCGGTCGCCGCCCCGGCCGTAGCGCCCCTCGGGCGGTGCGGTGGCGGTGGTGTCTGCACTCATCGGACTCCGTCCTCTCCTGGGGGAGGGGCCGCACGGGGTGGTGCGGGGGAATGCGACGCTCCTCCAGTCCGTCACTATAGGAGGGGCACGCCCGCGGCCGGTCCGGCGGGGGCAGGGCTCGGCCGCGCCGGCGACGATCCGCGGCCCGGCCCCGCGGCGACGCGGTCCCGGAGTGAGCGGTTCGTACGGTGGGCAGACCCGGACTTCGCGGAACGCCCGACGAGTGTGGAAGGAACGCAAGGCGTTGACTGAGCAGTTGCGACTGATGGCGGTGCACGCCCACCCGGACGACGAGTCCAGCAAGGGCGCGGCCACCATGGCCATGTACGTCGAGCAGGGCGTGGACGTGCTGGTGGCCACCTGCACGGGGGGTGAGCGCGGGTCGGTCCTCAACCCCAAGCTCCAGGGGGACCCGTACATCGAGGAGAACATCCACGAGGTGCGCCGCAAGGAGATGGACGAGGCACGGGCGATCCTCGGCGTCGACCAGGCCTGGCTGGGCTTCGTGGACTCCGGCCTGCCCGAGGGGGACCCGCTGCCCCCGCTGCCCGAGGGCTGCTTCGCCCTCCAGGACGTCGAGGCGGCGGCGGAGCCGCTGGTCCGGCTGATCCGGGAGTTCAAGCCGCAGGTCATCACGACCTACGACGAGAACGGCGGCTACCCGCACCCGGACCACATCATGACCCACAAGATCACCATGCTGGCCTTCGACGCCGCGGGCGACCCGGACGCCTACCCGGAGGCCGGCGAGCCCTGGCAGCCGCTGAAGCTGTACTACAACCACGGCTTCCCGATGGGCCGCATCCGGGCCCTGCACGAGTACCTCACCGAGCACGGCCACGAGTCGCCGTACGGCGAGTGGATCGAGGGCTGGGAGAAGAGCGGCCGCAAGGAGCGCGAGATCACCACCCGGGTCCGCTGCGGCGACTGGTTCGAGACCCGCGACCGCGCGCTGATCGCCCACGCGACCCAGATCGACCCGGACGGCCCGTGGTTCCGCGTCCCGCTGGAGGTCCAGCGCGAGGTCTGGCCCACCGAGGACTACGAGCTCGCCCGTACCCTGGTCGACGTCGACCTGCCGGAGGACGACCTGTTCGCCGGCCTGCGCACCCCCACCCTGGCGGCCGAGGCCGCCGACACGCGCGACTGAACCACCCCCCGATGGCCCGGCTCCCCGTGAGCCGGGCCACCATAGAGATATGAGCGCCTCCGTGAACCTCGTCAATCTCGCCGCTGACCTCGCCGTCGACGACGCCAAGGTCACCCCCGGCCTCCTCGGCTTCGTCGTCTTCGCCGCCCTCGGCGTCGCGACCTGGTTCCTGGCCAAGTCGATGAACCGGCGGTTCAAGAAGGTCGACTTCGTCGAGGAGCCGGAGGGCCCGAAGGAGTGAGCCGTCGGCCGGTCCCCCGTGGGGGGTCGGCCTTCTCCGGAACCGCCCGGGGGCCCGTCTACGGCGAAGCCGTCCGTGGGGCCCGTCTTCGGTGAAGCCGTCCGCAGGGCCCGTCTTCGGTGAAGCCGTCCTGGCGGGCCGTCAGGCTTCGTAGGATCCCGAACCATGACGTGGTCGTGGCACACCGTGGTGCGCAGGGCGGGGTACGGAACGGCGGCGGCGGGGGTGCTGGCGGCCGCGCTGGCCGGGTGGGGGGACCCGGGGCCGCTGATCGTCGGCTCCGGCGCGGTGGCGGTGGTGGCCGGGCTGTTCCCGGTGCTCTGGGCCCCGGGGCGGGTCGGCGCGGTGGGCCCCTCGGTGCTGGCCGCCTGCGCCGTGTCGCTGCTGGTGACGGCCGGCTACCGGGGGCCGGCGTCCGGTGGCATCGAGGTGTGGTGGCTGCTGGAGGCCGTCGGGCTGCTCGCGCCGGTCATCCCCGCGGTGCGCAGGCTGTCCCCGGTCGCCGCCTTCGGCCACGGCACGCTACTGGTGGCGGTGGTGGCGCTGTTGCCGCTGCGGATCGCCCTCTGGGCCGAGCCGCCGGCCCCGCCCGTGGTGACCGTCAAGCTCTGCCTGGGCTCGGCCCTGCTGGCCGGCGTGGTGGTCGGGGTCGGCCGCTACCTGCGTTCGATGGACACCCGCGCGCGGGCGGCGGTGGTGGCCGAGCGGCGGGCGCAGCGCCTGGACCTGGCCCGTGACCTGCACGACTTCGCCGCGCACGACGTCACCGGGGTGGTGGTGCTGGCCCAGGCCGCGCAGGTGCTGGCGCAGAAGGACCCGGGGCGGGTGGTCGAGCTGCTGGCGGGGATCGAGGCGGCCGGCCGGCAGGCGCTGGTCACCATGGACCGGACCGTCCAGGTCTTCACGGCGGACGACGCCGATCCGGAGCCGCGCGGGTCCGGAGCGGCCGCGCCGGCCGACCGGGGCGCGGGGCGGGGGACGGCGGGAGGAGCCGGTGCGCGCAGTCTCCGTCGTGACCTGAGCGAACTGCCCGCGCTGGCCGAGCGGTTCACCCGCAGCGGTTCCGCGCGGGTGCGGCTGGAGGCGCCCGCGGAGGCCCAACTGGCGGCGGTGCCGGCGGCGATCAGCGGGCTCGGCTACCGGCTGGTGGTGGAGGCGCTGACGAACGTCCGACGGCACGCGCCCGGGGCCCGGGAGGTGGCGATCGAGGTCGGCCCGGACCGGTGCGGCGGGCGGCCGGCGCTGCGTGTCACGGTCACCGACGACGGGGTGCCGGGCGGGGCGGGGGGCTCCGGCGGTGCGGACGGCGGCGTGGGTGGCGGCGCGGGTGGTGCGGGCAGCGCGAGTGGTGCGGGCGGTACGGGCGGTGCGGGTGGTACGGGTGGCACCGGCGGTGCGGGTGGCACGGGCGGTGCGCTCGGCGGGGCCGAGCGGGAGGGGGGCGGCTTCGGCCTCGCGGGCCTGCGGGAGCGGGTGGAGGCGGCCGGTGGCGAGCTGACGGTCGGGCCGGGGCCGGAGGGCGGCTGGCGGGTCGACGCGGTGCTGCCGACGGAGGGTGTGGCGGGCCTCGGGGGCTGACCGGGCGGGGCGGTTCCGTCGGGGCCGGTCGGAGGGCTGTTTCGAGCCCGCCGACGGGTCCATCCAGGCCATTCGGCACATCTGGAGGCGCCGATTTCGGCGTTCCGAACGATCAAATGGGCCGATCGGCCGATGGCGACGCTCCTCGTGGGCGGGCAAGGATGTCGGTGCGGCGATCAGGGTGCGGGGTTCCCCTGGGCCGTCCCGACGCATGAACCCCGATCGGGGGATCAGTCTGTGATTCGCATTGCGATGTCCGCAGAGGATCTGGCTCGTGTACGAATTGCTGGAAATGTCGACCAGGAGATGGAGGCGGTGCTGGCACTGGAGGCGTGGCGGAGCGGCGGGGAACTCTTCCGCCCCTGGCAGCGGGCCGTCCGCGGGCAATTGGCGCGGCAGCCGGTGCTGGCCGAGCGGCTGCGGCGCCTTTCGGGAGCCAACGGTGGTTTCCGGGACGTACTGCGGGTGTGGGCGAATGGCCGGATCGTGTCGTCCGGTCGCGGCGCCGAATCGGTGGTCCAGCGGGCCGATGTCGCGGCGGCGGTCCGCGAGTTCCACCGGGTGGCGCTGCAGCCCTGCTGGGCGGACGTCCGGTCCCGGCTGGAGGCGGAGCGGGACGCCCGCCGCCAGATCGCCGGCCGCGGCGGGGTGGACGCGCTGCTCGGCACGCTGCACCCGCGGATCCGCTGGACCGCCCCGGTGCTGGAGATCCCCGCCGAGCGGGACGTCGAACTCGCCCTCGACGGGCGGGGGTTGCGGCTGGCCCCGTCGCTCTTCCTGCAGGGCGCCGGGGTGGTGCTCCGGCCCCGGCACGGGGAGTCCGAGGAGGCCCCGACGCTGCTCTTCGCGATGCCCCCCGACCGGGTCGGCCTTCCCGTGCCCATGGCGGCGCGGGAGGCGGCGGAGTGCGCGCGGCGGGGTGGCGAGGAGTCGTTGGCGGCCCTGGTCGGCCGGACCAGGGCCGCGGCCCTGCAGGCCTTGCTGGACGGCTGTACCACCGGCGAGCTGGCGGGGCGGCTCGGAGTGACGGCCTCGGCGGTCAGTCAGCACACCGCCGTGCTGAGGGCGTCCGGGCTGATCGACACCCGGCGCTGCGGCAACGGCGTGCTGCACACCGTCACCCCGCTGGGTCGGGCACTGCTGCGCGGTGAGGCCCCGTCGGGCGGGGAGGGGCGGCCCCTCGGCGGCGCGGCCCCGCGGTGGGTCGGGGACCGCCGGCGGGCGCTGCGATGAGCGGCCGGCGCGGTCGGCGGTGGCGGAGCGGGCGGGCCCGCTCAGCCGCGCTCGGTCAGGCCCGACTCCCAGGCCCAGGTGGCGATGCCCACCCGGTTGCGGGCCTTCAACTTGCGCTGGAGGTTGGCCAGGTGGGTCTTGACGGTGCTCAGCGAGATGAACAGCTCGGCGCCGATGTCGGAGTTGGTCAGCCCCTCGGCGACCAGGACGGCGATCTCCTCCTCGCGGCCGGTCAGCGGCTCGACGGGGGAGCGGTCGACCCGGCGCGGGCCGGTGAAGCGGTGCAGCAGGCGGGTGGTGATCTGCGGGCTGATCAGCGAGTCGCCGACCACCGCCGAGCGGATCGCCTCGGCGAGCAGCGCGGGCCCCGAGTGCTTGAGCAGGAAGCCGCAGGCGCCGTTGCGCAGCGCGGTGTGCACGTACTCGTCGAGGTCGAAGGTGGTCACCACCACGACCTTCACCTCCGGGGTGATGCCGGCCAGCCGACGGGTGACCTCCAGCCCGTCCAGCTCCGGCATCCGGATGTCGACCAGCAGGACGTCCGGCCGCAGGGTGCGGACGGCCTCCAGGGCCTCCAGGCCGTCCGCGGCCTCGGCCACGACCTCCATGTCGGGCTGGGCCGCCAGGATGTGCCGGAACCCCTGGCGGACGCTCGCCTGGTCGTCGGCGATCACGACACGCGTCTTCATGGCGTCATGATCGCACGGGTTTTCCGCACCCCCGAAGTGAAGGCCGGGATTCCGCCTGGTATGCGTCGGATTCAGTTTCCGCTTAACACCGTTGTCACATGACGAGGAGTCCGGGAAGGATGGTTCCTGTCGGAACGGGGAGTCGGGGCTTGGAAGGTTCCGGCGAAAACCGGAATTCGGTTCAGCGGATATTCGAAAGGGGGCGGACGGCGAAGTGGACGCGAAATACGAGTCGTATGCGATAGCCGACCCGGTGTGGTACGACGCCCTGGAGCGGTGTGACGACCGGGCCTCCCGGTTCACTCCGGGCGGGGGCGTGCTGCCCGAGGGCTGGCGCGGCCGCACCCAGGGGGTGTGGGAGGTGCTGGCGCCTCCCGGTGCCCCGCAGCTGCCGGAGCAGGGCTGGAAGATCCACGTCAGCGCCACGCCCGCATCCGCCGAGGAGACGATCGAGACGGCCTGGCGGGTCTGCCGTCGGCTCGGGCTGCCCTGGAAGTACCTGCGCAGCCGGCTGGTGGTCGCGGTGACGAACGCCAAGTACGCCGACCGGTCCGCCAGCGGCAAGGTCGTCACCGTCTACCCGAGGACGGCCGAGGAGTTGGAGACCGTCCTCGCCGAGCTGGACGCGGCGCTGGGCGGCCGCCCCGGCCCGTACGTCCTGTCCGACCTGCGGTGGAACCAGGGCCCGGTGTCGGTGCGCTACGGGGGCTTCGCCCTGATGTGGTGCGAGCTGCCGGACGGCACCAGGGTGCCCGCGGTGAAGGACCCGGACGGCCGGCTGGTGCCGGACGCCCGGCGCCCGCGCTTCACCGTCCCGGAGTGGGCCGCCACCCCGGACTTCCTGGCCGAGCGGATCGCCGCGGCCGCCGACGACGCGGGAGCCGGCCTCGGCCGCTACCGGGTGGTCAAGGCGCTGCACTTCTCCAACGCCGGCGGGGTCTACCTCGCCGAGGACGAGGGCGGCCGACAGGTCGTCATCAAGGAGGCCCGCCCGCACGCCGGGCTGGACGCCTCGGAGACGGACGCGGTGACCCGGCTGCTGGTCGAGCGGGACGTCCTGGAGCGGATCGGCCACCTGCCGTTCGTGCCGGAGCTGTACGAGTACTTCACCAGCTGGGAGCACCACTACCTGGTGATGGAGTACATCCCCGGCGAGTCCTTCAGCGCCTGGCTGGGCCGGGAGTACCCGCTCACCCGGCACCGGCCGGACGCCCGGACGCTGGCCGACTTCGCGGGGCTCGCGGTCACCCGGCTCGCGCTGGTCGAGGAGTGCGTCGCGGCGCTGCACCGGGAGGGGGTGGCCTTCGGGGACCTCCACCACCGCAACATCATGATCCGCCCGGACGGCACCGTCGCCCTGATCGACTTCGAACTCTCGACGCCGCTGGACACCCCGCGCCGGCGCACCCTCGGCGCACCCGGCTTCACCGACCCGGAGCTCACCGACGCCCGCGAGGCCGACCTGTTCGCGCTCGGCTGCTGCCAGCTCGCCGCCTTCGTCTCGCTGACCACGCTCACCAGGCGCAACCCGGCCGTCGTCGGCGGGCTGCTGGACCTCGTCGCGGAGTGCTTCCCGACGGTGCCCGCCGGCTTCGTCGAACGGATGACGGAGCGGCTCGCCCTCTCCCCGGCACTGCGTCCCCACCTCGGGGCCCGGCCCGCGGCCGGTGCCCGGGCGGAGCTCACCGCCGCGGCCCTGCTGCGCGGCATCGACGCGGCGGCGACCCCGGGGCGGGAGGACCGCCTCCACCCCGGCGACGTGGCCGGGCTGCGCCCCGGCGGCGCGCTCGGGCTGGCGTACGGTTCCTCCGGCGTGCTGCTCGCCCGGCACCTGGCCGGGGCCGCACCGGGCGAGGAGCAGCTGGGCTGGCTCGCCGCCGCCGTGCGGCGCGCCCCGATGGACACGCCCGCCGGGCTGTACGACGGGCTGGCCGGAGCCGGCTGGCTGTTCCACCGGCTCGGGCACCCGGACGCGCCGAACGTGGTGGACCGGCTGCTGGCCGGCCCGCTGCCCTCCTCGCCCGCCCTGTACGGCGGCCTGACGGGCGTCGCCCAGCTGTTGCTGGAGGCCGGCGCGACGGACGAGGCGCTCGCCCTGGCCGCCAAGGCCGCCGGGCGGATCGGCGAGGCCGGGCTGCTGGACCGCCCGGGTCTGCTGCGCGGCTGGTCCGGACCGGCGGTGCTGTTCGCCCGCTGCGCCCGCCTCACCGGCGACACG
Source organism: Kitasatospora sp. NPDC057512 (assembly GCF_042802135.1). Lineage (NCBI taxonomy): Bacteria > Bacillati > Actinomycetota > Actinomycetes > Kitasatosporales > Streptomycetaceae > Kitasatospora > Kitasatospora sp. NPDC057512. The sequence goes on along the minus strand of NZ_JBHVET010000012.1, from coordinate 19,853 downwards.
GCCTGGGCCGAGGCCGCCGAACGCGCCGTCCGCTGCGACCTGCGGCACGGCCGGCTGGTCGACGACATGCTGCAGACGTACAGCTCGGGCCGGCTGCTGCCGTACCTGGCGGAGGGCTCGGCCGGAGTGGCGCTCGCCGTCCTGGCCCTGCCCGCCGCGCAGGCCGAAGCCCTCGACGCCGAGCGGGTGCTGGAGGCCGCGGCCCGGGCCGGCGCGGTCCGCGTGGTCGTCCAGGGCGGGCTGTTCAACGGCCGTGCCGGGCTCGCCTACACCCTGTTCCAGGTCGCCGCCCGCCTGCCGCACTGGCGGGCCGAGGCGGAGGAGCAACTCCGGCTGGTGGACCTCTACCTGGCCCCCCACCAGGACGGCAGCGTCCTGCACGGGGACCAGCTGATCCGGCTCTCCACCGACCTGGCCACCGGCTCCGCCGGCGCCCTGCTGGCGCTGGCCGCCGCCAAGAGCCCCGGGCAGTGCCTGCTCCCCGGCGCCCACCCCGTCCACGGGTGGACGCCGGAGCGGGCCGAGCCCGGTACCCCGTCCCGGCGAGACGGCGAGAGGAGGTGACTGTGATGGCCAACATCCTGGCGCTTCAGGAGCTCGACGAGGAGATCGTCGTCGACGCCCCGTTCAGCTCGGTCAGTGCGTTCAGCTGCTGATGTCCGTGGCCCGGTGCCACGTCCCGGCGAGACGGCGAGGGGAGGTGACTGTGATGGCCGACATCCTGGCGCTTCAGGAGCTCGACGAGGAGATCGTCGTCGACGCCCCGTTCAGCTCGGTCAGCTACTGGAGCTGCTGATCCCGGCAGCCCGGTGCCGTGTACCGGCGAGACGGTGAGGAGGAGGTGATTGTGATGGCCGACATTCTGGCGCTTCAGGAGCTCGACGAGGAGATCGTCGTCGACGCCCCCTTCAGCTCGTACAGCGTGTTCAGCTGCTGACCCCAAGGGTCCGGCAGTACCGGGTGACAGAGAGGGGAAGGCCGCGGCACATGCGGCCTTCCCCGGCTCTGCATTCTGTTTACCGTTTTGGGGTGAGATAACCGTGGCCGTGGCATCAGAACCGACTACCCGTCCGAGCGGACCGCTCGGCGCGCTGCGACTGTGCGTCGCCGAGGTACGGGCGTACCCGGGGCGGGTCATAGGTGTCGCGGTCGCCTGTGCGCTCACCGCCACCGGCGTGGGCGCCTGCCTGCTGCTGCTCGCGGCGGTCAGCGGCCCGTCCTACCCGGAGGGTTCGGCCGCCGCGGCGGCGGCCAAGGACGCGCAGAACCTGCTGGGCCTGCTGCTGACGATGCTGCTGATGTCGGCGGTGCTGGTGACGGGGTCGACGGTCGCGCTCTGGACCAACCAGCGGCTCGGGCAGTTCGCCGTGCTGCGCGCCCTCGGGGTGACGGCCGGCCGGCTGCGGGCCCTGGTCGTCGCGGACGTCGCGCTGGTCGCGCTGGCCCCCTCCGCCGTCGCCGCGGTGGCCGGGACGGTCCCGGTGGCCGGGTTCGGCCGGCGCCTGCTGATCGAGCGCGAGCTGTTCCCCGCCGCGGTCGACCTGCCCTCCGCCGGGCAGACCTGGGCGATCGCGGTCGGCGCCTGCCTCGGCACCTGCGCGGTCGCGGTGCTGGCCGCGCTGGCCAGCGTGCTGGCGGCAGGCCGGGTCCAGCCGATCGACCTCCTCAAGGACCAGTCGCTGGCCCTGGCCCCGCCGCGCCGCAACGCCGGCCGGCTGGTGGCGGGCATCGCCATGGTCCTGCTGCTCTGCGGGCCGCTCGTGGCCCTGATGGTCGTGATGGACCTGCCGCCGGTGCTCCAGGGCGCGCTGGTGATGGGCCTGGCCACGGCCGTCATCCCCACGCTCGCGGTGCTCGCGCCCTGGTTCGTGCCGCTGCTCGTCGGCCCCTGCTGCTCGGTGCTGCGGCTGCTGGACCGCAAGGCCGGCCGGATCGCCGCCGCAGGGCTGCGGGCCGCGCCCGCCCGGACGGCCGCGATCGCGGTGCCCGTCCTGCTGGCCGTCGGCACAGTGGTCTGCCTGCTCGGTTCGGGGGCGACCATCGGGGCCGCCGTGCGGCAGCAGACCGAACAGGCGCTGCGGGCCGACGCGGTGGTGACGGCCGAGCCGGGCCACCAGCTGCCCGCCCGGCCCGCCGGCCTGCCCGGCGGGACGGCCGTCGCGCCGATCGCGACCAAGGTGACCGCGCCGCCCAGCTTCTACGACGACAAGCCCAAGCCCACCCGCGCCTGGGGCGTCGACGGGGCGGCCCTGCGGAGCGCCCTGGACCTCGGCGAACAGCAGGGCCGGCTGGACGAGTTGGCTCCCGGCACGTTCGCCGCCGGCAGCACCGAGGCCACCGCGCGCCACTGGAAGATCGGCCAGGAGGTCACCTTCACGCTCGCCGACGGGCAACAGGCGCAGCTGCGGCTCGTCGCCGTCTACCAGCGGGACCTGGCCTTCCCCTCGTACGTCCTCCCCGCCGACCTCGCCCTCGAGCACACCCCGGCCCCGTACGCCGACCGGGTGCTGCTCCGCGGTGACCCGAGCGCCTGGGAGCTCCGGCCCGGCCAGCGGCTCGCCGCGCGGGCCGACTACCTGGCCCACCTGCGGCCGCGCAACGTGCAGGACGACATGGCCTCCCGGCTGATCGTCGCCGTGGTGGGCGGGTACGCGCTGCTCGCCCTCGCCAACACCTGCGCCATCGCCCAGCGGGACCGCCGTTCCCAGCGCGCCCACCTGCGGGCCCTCGGCCTCGGCCGTGGGCAGCTGCTGCGCTGCGTGGTGTACGAGGTGCTGGCCTCGGCGCTGGTGGGGACGGCGCTGGCGGTGGTGACGGCCGGGATCTGCCTGGTGCCGCTGGCCCGGGCCGTCGGGCAGGGGGCGCTGCCCGCCCTGGACGTGCCGTGGACGGTCGGCGTCCTGCTCGGGGTGCTGGTCGCCACGGCCGTCCCGGCGGCGCTGGCGGCCCGTCCGCTGCGCGGCATCCGGAGCCAGTTCGCGACGGGGTCGGCGTGAGCGCGGCGGCCGCCGGAGGGCTGGGGCGGTCGTTCTGGCTGCTCTACGGCGGCGAGTCCGCCTCGGCCCTGGGCACCGCGGCCTCGGTGGTCGCCCTCCCGGTGGTCGCCCTGCGGGCCGGCGGTGACATCCGGCAGGCCGGACTGGCGGGCACGGCGCTCTCCGTCGGGATCCTGCTCGCCCGGCTGCCGGCCGGGGTCCTCGCCGACCGCTGCGAACGGCGGACCCTGCTGCTGGTCTGCGACGCGGCCGGCGCACTCATGCTGGCCGCGCTGGCGCTGTCCGCCTCCGGCGGCACGGCACCCCTGGGGGCGGTGCTGGTCGCCGCCCTGCTGCTCGGCCTGGTGGGCGGCACCCTGGCGCCCGCCGAGAATGTCGTGGTGCGCTCCTTCGTGCGGCCCGATCAACTGCCCCGTGCGGTCGGCCTGTTGCAGAGCAGGGCGGCCGTCGCGGCGACGGCCGGCCCGGTGGCCGGCGGTGCGCTGCTGGCCGTCCACCCGGTCTGGGTGTTCGCCGTCGACGCCGGCAGCTTCCTGGCGGCCTTCTGCTGTGTGGCCCTGCTGCCGAAGGGGCCGCGGGAGCGTTCCGGGGGCGGCCCGGCCGGGCCCGGCGTCCGGGCCGCGCTGGCCGAAGGCGTCCGGTTCATCTGGCGGGTGCCCTTCCTGCGCTACGCGGTGGTGAACGCGGCCGTGCTCAACCTGGTGTTCAACGGCCTGCTGATCGTGGTGGTCGCCTCGGGCGGGGACACGGTGGACGTGGGGGTGCTGACGGCGGCCCTGGGCGCCGGCGCGCTGGCAGGATCGCTGCTCGCGCCGGCCCTGGCCCGGCGGCTGCCGCCCGCCCGGGGCGTCGCGCTCGGCACCGCCGTGGTCGCGCTGGCCCTGCCCGGATTCACCCTGGCCCGGGGGCACTGGGTGGCGGTCCTGCCGCTGGCCCTCGCCGCGGCCGCCGGGCCGGTGGTCACCGTGCTGGTCGCGGTCACCCAGATGGAGGTGACCCCGCCGGGTCTGCAGGGCCGGGTGCACAGCGGCATCGGCTTCCTCGCCCAGCTGGTCGCGCCCGCCGGGCCGACCCTCGCGGGCCTGTGCGCCCACGCGTTCGGACTGACCGGCACGGTGGCCGGCGCGGCCGTGATCGTGGTGGTCCTCGCCGCGGTCGGGCCGGCCGCCACCGCGCACCGTCCCGGCGGCGGGCCCACCGGCCCGACCGGGGCCGGGGGCACCCCGGAACGACGGAGCGACAACCCCGCGGAGGCCGTCCGTGGCTGACCTCGACCACCGTGCTGCGCACCCCGGGTCGGCGGACCCGCACCCCGGGCCGGCGGACTCGTACCGCTGGCTGGAGGACGCGGACGCCCCGCGCACCCGGGCCTGGCTCGCCGAGCAGCGGCGCCTGCTGGCCGCCCGCCCGCAGCGCTCCGACGAGCCCGCCTGGGCCGCCCTGCTCGACCGGGTGGAACGGGAGGCGCCCGACCGGACGCCCACCCCGCCCGCCGAGGCCGGCGGCCTGCTCTTCCGCCACGAACGCGGCCCGGACGGCGACGTCCTGACCGTCCGGCACCCCGACGGCACCCGCCGGACACCCACCGAGGGCATCGTCGGCCCCGGCGACCGGATCGCCGGCTGGCAGCCCGAGCCGCACGGCCGGTTCATCGCCGTCCAACTGCACCGGGACGGAGCGGAGAACGGCGGCCTGCACCTGCTCCCCGCCCACCCGGGCGACCGGCCCCGCCATCTGCCCGACGCGGCCCCGTACGCGACGCTCGCCTTCACCGGAGAGGCGCTGGTGTACACCGCCGGCACCCGCACCGAGCACACCCTGGTGGCCCGCCACCCGGGCGGCGGCCCGGCCCGTCGGCTCGCCCTGCCAGTGCCCGGACCGGTCCGGCTCACCCTCCACGGCGGTCCCGGCGGGAACCTGCTGCTGCGCACCCGCTCGCAGCCCTCCGGCCCGGCGCGCTGGTGGGCCACCCGGTGGACCGGCCGGGCGGTGCCCGACTGGCAGCCGCTCGACCTCGACGGTCGACGGGTCACCGCCCTGGACCTGAACGAGACGGTCTGCTTCCTCGCCGCCGACGAACTGCTCGCGCTGGACCTGGACGAGCTGGCCCGGGGCGCCACCGGCGGGCCCGCCGTGGTCGCGCCGCTCGCCGCAGGTGAACCGCCCGTCGTCGGGCCGCCCGCTGCCGGTCCGCCCGCTGCCGGTCCGCCCGCTGCCGGTCCGCCCGCTGCCGGTGAACCGCCCGCCGTCGGTGAAGCGCCGGCGGGCCCGGTCACCGCCCTGCGGGTGCTCGGCCCTGGCCGGAGGCCCGGCCTGGCGCTGCTCCGCCGGCTGGGGACCACCCACCGACTCGACCTGCACCGGCCGGGCGGGGCACCGGGCGGGGCGCTGAGCGGGGAACTCGGCGGCGAACTCGGCGGGGCACCGGACGGCGGCGCCACCGCACTGCACTGGCCCGCCCGGCTGCGCCTCGGCGCCACCCCGTACGACCGGCACGGGCGGGTCGGCGGGTCGGTCTGGCTGCTCGCCGACGACCCCCGGTACGGCACCTGGACCAGGAGCCTGGACGGCTCCGGCCCGGTCGAACCCCCCGAGCGCCGCGCCGCGCTGCGCACCCTCACCGCCGCCGGCCGGGACGGCGCGCCCGTCCCGGTGACGGTCTGCGACCCCGGGCCGCGGGACCGCGGCCGCCCCGCGCCCACCCTGCTCACCGTCTACGGGGGCTTCGGCCTCCCCCTGGAACCCTCCTGGGACCCGGCCCTGGAGGCCTGGCTGCGGGCGGGCGGCCGGATCGCCTGGGTGCACGCGCGCGGCGGCGGCGAGCTCGGCCCCGCCTGGGCGGCCGCCGGCCGGGGCCCCGGCAAGAGCGCCACCGTGGACGACTTCCGGGCCGCCGCCGCGATGCTGGTCGAACGCGGCGAGGCCCCGGCCGGCGGCCTGGGCGCACTGGCCGCCAGCAACGGGGCGCTGGTGGTCGCCGCCGCGCTCACCCGGGAGCCCGGTCTGCTGTCCGCCGCGGTGTGCGTGGCCCCGCTCACCGACCTGGCCCGCTACCAGGTCGGCGGCCTCGGCCGGCTCTGGGCGGAGGAGTACGGCGATCCGGCCGACCCGCAGGCGCTGCGGGCGCTGCTCGACTACTCCCCGTACCACCGGGTGGTGCCCGGGACGGCCTACCCGGCGGTGCTGTTCGCCACCGGCGCGAACGACGCGCGGGTGCCGCCCTGGCACGCCTGGAAGCTCTGCGCGGCGCTCGGACGGGCCTCCACCGGGGCCGTGCCGGTCCTGCTCGACCACCACGACAGCGGCGGCCACCAGGGCCGCCCGTCGACGGCCGGGCGGGAGCTCGCGGTCCGCTCCCTCGCCCTGCTGGCCGCCGGCACCGGCCTGGTGCCACCCGTCGACCTGCCCGCCGGTCCGCCCGCCGGTCCGCCCGGCCCCCGGCCCAGACCCCAGTCCTGACCTCAGCCCGTGTCCAACCGAGGAGAGCACCACCGATGACCGAGCCCCAGTCCCTCGCGGGAGGCCCGTCCCGTCCCGGAGGCCCGCCCCGGGCCGCCGCGAACCACGCCCCGGCCGCCGCGTCGGCCGTCGACCTGACCAAGGTGCACGGGTCGGGCGACGCCCGGGTGGTGGCGCTGGAGCGGGTCTCGGTGTCCTTCCGGGAGGGGGAGTTCGCGGCGATCATGGGCCCGTCCGGCTCCGGCAAGTCCACCCTGCTCCAGTGCCTCGCCGGACTGGAGTCCTGCACCTCGGGCGCCGCCCGGATCGGCGACACGGACCTCACCCGGCTGAGCGACGGCCAGCTGACCAGGCTCCGCCGCGACCACGTCGGCTTCGTCTTCCAGGCCTTCCACCTGATCCCCACCCTGACGGTGTCGGAGAACATCACCCTGCCGCTGACGCTGGCCGGCCGCACCCCCGACCGGCAGTGGCTGGACACCCTGGTCGAGGCGGCCGGCCTCGGCGCCCGGCTCGGCCACCGCCCGGCCCAGCTCTCCGGCGGCCAGCAGCAGCGCGTCGCCTGCGTCCGGGCGCTGGCCGGCCGGCCCCGGATCGTCTTCGCCGACGAACCGACCGGCAACCTCGACTCCCGCTCCGCCGCCGAGATCCTCGCGCTGCTGCGCCGGTGCGTCCGGGAACTCGGCCAGACCGTCGTGATGGTCACCCACGACCCGGTGGCGGCCTCGTACGCCGACCGCGTCGTCTTCCTCGCCGACGGCCGCATCGTCGACGAACTCCTCGGCCCGACCCCCGACCAGGTGCTCGGGCGGATGCGCACCTTCGACGCCAACCTCGGCATCAGCTACTGGTCCGGACCGGCCTGACCTGCCGCGCGCCGACCGCCGGATGCGCGAGGATGGGGGCATGCCGAACCGTCTCGCGGACGCGACCTCGCCGTACCTGCTCCAGCACGCCGACAACCCCGTGGACTGGTGGCCCTGGGCGCCGGAGGCCTTCGACGAGGCGCGGCGCCGCGGCGTACCCGTTCTGCTGTCGGTCGGTTATGCCGCGTGTCACTGGTGTCATGTCATGGCTCACGAGAGCTTCGAGGACGCCGGGCTCGCCGAGTACCTCAACGAGCGGTTCGTCCCGGTCAAGGTGGACCGGGAGGAGCGGCCGGACGTCGACGCCGTGTACATGGAGGCGGTGCAGGCCGCGACCGGGCAGGGCGGGTGGCCGATGACGGTGTTCCTCACCCCGGACAAGGAGCCGTTCTACTTCGGCACCTACTTCCCGCCGCAGCCCCGGCACGGGATGCCGTCCTTCCGGCAGGTGCTGGAGGGTGTGGAGGCCGCCTGGCGGGACCGGCGGGAGGAGGTCGGCGAGGTCGCCGGGCGGATCCGGGCCGACCTGGCCCAGCGGGCCGCCGTGTACTCGGCCGGTGCCCACAACCCGCCCGGCGAGGCGGACCTGCACCAGGCGCTGGTGACCCTCAGCCGGGACTTCGACCAGAGCCGCGGCGGCTTCGGCGGCGCGCCCAAGTTCCCGCCGGCCATGGTGCTGGAGTTCCTGCTGCGCCACCACGCCCGGACCGGCTCGGAGGCGGCCCTGGAGATGGCCGTCCGCACCGGAGAGGCGATGGCCCGCGGCGGCATCCACGACCAGCTCGGCGGCGGCTTCGCCCGGTACGCGGTGGACGCCGGCTGGGTGGTGCCGCACTTCGAGAAGATGCTGTACGACAACGCCCTGCTGCTGCGCGCCTACCTGCACCTGTGGCGGGCCACCGGATCGGCCCTGGCCCGCCGGGTCGCGCTGTCCACGGCGGACTTCCTGCTGCGCGAACTCCGCACGCCCGAGGGCGCGTTCGCCTCCGCCCTGGACGCCGACAGCCTGGACGAGGAGACCGGGCAGTCCGCCGAGGGCGCGTACTACGTGTGGGAGCCCGGCCAACTCGTCGACCTGCTCGGCCCCGCCGACGCGGCCACCGCCGCCCGGCTGTTCACCGTCACCGCCGGGGGCACCTTCGAACACGGCACCTCGGTGCTCCAACTCCTCGCCGACCCCGAGGACTTCGCCGAGTACGAGACGATCCGGGCGCGGCTGGTCGAGGCCCGGGCGGCCCGCCCCGCCCCGGCCCGGGACGACAAGGTGGTCGCCGCCTGGAACGGCCTGGCCGTCGCCGCGCTCGCCGAGACCGGCGCGCTGCTGGACCGCCCCGACCTGGTCGAGGCCGCCGAACGCGCCGCCGACCTGCTGCTCGCCGTCCACCTCACCCCCGACGGCCGGCTGCTGCGCACCTCCCGGGACGGCCGGGCCGGTACCAACGCCGGCGTGCTGGAGGACTACGCGGACACCGCCGAGGGCTTCCTCGCGCTGTACGCCGTCACCGGCGACGCCTCCTGGCTCCAGCTGGCGGGCGGCCTGCTCGACACCGTGCTCAAGCACTTCACCGACGAGGCCTCCGGCGCGCTCTACGACACCGCCGACGACGCCGAGGAGCTGATCCGCCGCCCGCAGGACCCGACCGACAACGCCACCCCGTCCGGCTGGACGGCCGCCGCCGGCGCCCTGCTCACGTACGCCGCGTACACCGGCTCCGACCGGCACCGCACGGCCGCCGAACGGGCCCTCGGCGTGGTCGGCGCCCTCGCCGGCCGGGCACCGCGGTTCATCGGCTGGGGCCTCGCCGTCGCCGAGGCGCTGCTCGACGGGCCGCGCGAGGTCGCCGTGATCGGCCCGGACGGCGACCCGGCCACCGCGGCGCTGCGACGGGCCGCGCTGCTCGGGACGGCACCGGGCGCGGTGGTCGCGGTCGGCGCGCCCGGGGAGCCCGAGGTGCCGCTGCTGGCCGACCGGCCGCTGGTCGGCGGCGCCCCCGCGGCGTACGTCTGCCGGCACTTCGCCTGCGACGCCCCGACCACCGATCCGGCGGAACTGGCCGCGAAGCTGGGCGTGGCGGTCGAGTAGCGGGCGCCCGGGCGGGGGCGGGCACGCCACCGACGGTGGGGGCGGAGAGGGTTCCGGCGGCGGTCGGATAATCGTTGGCGAGCGGGGTCGAGCCGGGTCACCATGGGTCATGACCTGGACTTTCAGCACCTCCCTCGACGATTTCCGCGACCAGGCGGGCGCCTTCCTGGCCGCCCGCCCCGCCGAGAACACCGTCCTGCTCACCATCGCGCACCGGCTGGCCCAGTCAGGCCTGACGGTGTTCGGCGAGCCACCGGTCTTCGGCTGGTGGCGGGCCGAGGAGGGCGGTCCGGTCGCGGGCGCCTTCCTCCAGACACCGCCGTTCGACCCCCGGCTCTCCTTCATGCCGCCGGCCGCGGCCGCCGAGCTGGCGACCGGCCTGGCCGCCGCCGGAACCGGGTTCACCACGGTGACCGGGGTCGGCGGGGGAGCGGAAGCGGTCCGCGCCTTCGCCGCCGCCTGGACGGCGGCCACCGGCGCCGAACAGTCCGTCCGCGTCGACGAACGGCTCTACCGGCTCAGCGAGTTGACCGATCCGCCGCGCCCGCCCGCAGGCCGCCACCGGCTGGCCGAACCGGCCGACCGCGAACTGGCGATCCGCTGGTACGAGGAGTTCCTGGCCGCGGTCGACGTCGAACTCCCCGACGTCCCAAGGGCGGTGGACGAGCGGACCGCGAACGGTTGCCTGCACCTGTGGGAGGACGGCGGCCGCCCGGTCGCCCTGGCCGGCAGCAGCCCGGTCCTCGCCGGCATGTCCCGCATCGGCCCGGTCTACACCCCCGCCGAAAGCCGCGGCCACGGCTACGGCACCGCCGTCACCGCCGCCGTCTCGGCCCACCTCCTCGCCCACGGCGCCACCGAGGTCCTGCTCTACACCGACCTCGCCAACCCGACCAGCAACTCCATCTACCAGCAGATCGGCTACGTGCCGGTGGAGGACTCCCTGATCGTGGACTTCCGTCCCCGGTAACGGAGTTACGCGTCCCTGGTCAGATGGACGCCGGCCACCCCGGCCACCTTCGTGTCGAAGGGATCGGTGGCGGCCGCGGCCGCGGTGGCGGGCGCGGGCAGTTGGTCGGTGTTCCGGTACGTCTGCGCGCAGGTGAGGAGGTTGCCGCCGGCCGACTTCATGTCGCCGGCGAGCCCGTCCAGCAGCGACTTCCAGGCGGTGCCGCACCCCTGCAGCGCCGCCCCGCTCTGCCACCCCGCCAGCCCCCCGGCTGCCTTGTCGCCCGGCTCCGCGAGCTTCGCCGTCTCCTCCGGAACCTTCCCGGCCACCGTCAGCGCGTTGTTCCCGGCAGCCGTCAACTCGCCTGGTTTTACAGTGAATCCCTTGCCGTCACCCATCGCTCTTCCCCCAATGCCGCTGTGGCAGACGTGGGTTATGGTAGCGGTGAGTATCGGGGGGAGCACTCATGGCTGATCCGGATCAGCGGGCCGGCGCGGGCCGGCTCGACTTCGCGAGCCTGAAGAACGCCAGACCGGGAGACCTCCATGCGGCCGGCGACGCGTACGACGCGCTGCACAAGGCGTTCGTGCAGCACACCGCCGACTGGAAGCGCGGCACCACCGACCGGGTCCACGGGTCGGGCTGGAGCGGACCGGCCGCCGACGCGGCGATCCCCTCGCTGGACGGCACGACCACCCAACTGCACGCCGCTGAAACCGAACTGGCCGCACTCGGCCAGACCCTGCGGGACTACGCCGACCTCTTCGGACTCGCCCAGTCGAAGCTCCGGCAGGCCGTCGTCGACGCCGGCGCCAAGGGCCTGACCGTCAGCGACAACGGCACGGTGAGCTGGTCGGCGCCCACCGGCCCGCTGGACGCGACCTGGGAGACCAGGCAGAAGGCGGCGGCCGAGGAGATCGCCAAGCGGATCACCGCCGCCCTCACCGAGGCCGGGACGGCCGACCAGACCCTTGCCGGACTGCTCAGGGGCTTCACCCAGCACGCCACCAGCAAGTCGGGCCTGACCCTCGCGGTCGCCGAGGCCGACCAGCGGACGGCGAACGAGTCGGGCGCCCCGTACCTGAGGGACATGCCGGCCGTGGGAGCGCCGCCCACCGAGGTCAACAGCTGGTGGAACGGCCTCGACCCGGCGGGCCGGCAGTGGTTCATCGACCACCACCCGGAGAAGGTCGGGAACCTGGACGGGATCCCGGCGGACGTGCGGGACCAGGTCAACCGGAGCTACCTGGAGAAGCGGCTGAGCGAGCTCAAGGGCAAGCAGCGGACGAAGGAAGAGGAGGCTGAGCTCAAGAAGCTCCAGCCCATCTGGGACCGCCTCGATCAGGACGGCGGGGCGACGGACGGTCGTCCCCGCACGTATCTGATCGGTATCGGCGCCGAAGGCCAGGGACGCGCGATCCTCTCCTACGGGAACCCGGACACCGCCACCGACATCGCCGCCTATGTTCCCGGCGTCACCACGGATCCCAGTTCACTCGGCCCGGCCAAGCACGGGGACACGCCGGGCACCAACGAGTCGGAGAACGCGCTGAACGTCTGGCGCGAGGCCAACAGGAAGGTCAAGCCCGGTGGTTCGGTGGCCTCGATCGTCTGGCTGGGCTACGACCCACCCGGCGAGGACCTGAACGCCGCCGACCCGAAGGCGGCGGTCAAGGGCGCACCCGACTACGCGAGGTTCGTCACCGGGCTCCGGACGACCAACAGCAGCGGCCAGTGCCCGCACATCACCTCGATCGGACACAGCTATGGCTCGGTCGTGGTCGGACTGGCGACGAAGGCGGCCACCCACCAGGGGAACTACACGCCACCGGACGACGTGGTGTTCATCGGAAGCCCCGGCACCGGTGTGGATCGCGCCGCGGAGCTCCGACTGCCCGGGCATGTCTGGGCCGGTGCGGCGGACAACGACGTCGTCACCCACGCCGTGTCGCCCCGAGGTCTCGTCCCGTGGCCCCTCGGCGCTCACCCGGACGAGAACTGGTACGGACGGGATCCGGCGAGCGAGTCCTTCGGCGGCAAGCGCTTCACGGTCTCCGAGTACAGCCAGGGGGCGAACCTCGTGGGTGCGCACACCAAGTACCTCACCCCGGAGTTCGGTGGCCCCTCGCTGGGGAACATCGCCTCCATCGTCACGGGCAAGGACAGTGACGTCCACGTGACGGGTGGCCGATGAGGGCCCGCTGGAAGCTGGTCGGATCGGTCGTGCTGGCCTTCGCCGTCGTGATGACCGCCTGTTCGGTGCTGTTCTTCAACGGGTACGGACCGCTGGCGTTGGCCGATCGGCGGTCGCGGCTGTCGCCCGGGGCGGCGAAGGTGCGGATCGACCGTGCTCTGCGCACCACGATGGAGGCGGTCTCTCCGTCGTTGGCCTTCGCGGGTGGCTATTTCGAGGTGCGGAGGGAACGGGACCGCTGGGACGGCGAACCCAGCATGGTGTCGGCGGTCACCGAGATCGCCGTCGGTCGGACCGCGGTCGCGAGTACGAAGCTGCCGACGCTGATGGACCAGGTGACCCAGGCCTGGCAGGGACTCGGAAGCACCGTGGTCCATCGGTCGAACCCTTCCGACGAGATCCAGTCCTTGCACGGGGTCGGGGACGCGGGCGGCGAGACGTTCCTCCTGTTCCTTGCGGCGGCACAGCCGGACTCGACGTACCGGGTGAAGTTCCTGGTGGAGGTCTACGGGGTGCGGTACCAGCCCGCCCACGAATACGAGCCGGTGTCCCCACTCGCGAGGACATCGCTCGCCGCGATGGGCGACCTGGTCGACGACCCGTACTGGTCGCACTGACCCCCACCCCCTCACTCCCAGTCCCACCGGATCCCCAGGAGGCACGGCCGCACCGCCGTCGCCACCAGGTGGACGCAGCGGTGCCCGTCGAGGGTGAGTTCCTCGGTCTCGTACGGGGCGGCGCCCGGCGAGTGCAGCGCGAAGCGGCGGCAGCGGACGGGGAGGGCGGCGGGGTGGAAGGTGACCTGGAGGACGTACTGGCCGGCGCCGGAGTTGAAGCCGCGGACGTATTCGCAGCTGGGGTCGGGGGAGGGGGCGTCGTCGAAGCCGTAGCCGAGCAGGTGGGTGTCGCCGGCGCGGAGGCGGCGGTCGAGGAGGAGTTCGGCGGCGAGCAGGTGGTGGGCCTGGTCGCGGCGGATGCGGCCGGGGCGGCAGTTCTCCTCGGCGCGGACGCCGACGCGGGTGATGTCGCTGCCCGGGTCGCCCTGGTAGAGGGCGAGGTAGCGGTCGATGCCGTCGCGGTGGGCGCGCAGGGCGTGCTGGGAGTCGCGGCGGGCGAGCTGGCGGTCGGGGCCGACGCGGATGCGTTCGATGTGGGTGATGGTGTGCAGTCCGGTGTCGCGCGGGCCGGCGAGGGTGGCGAGCAGGTCGTCGACGGCCACGGCCGGGGAGATGAGGTCGCGGTAGGGGCGGACGGGCGGGCCGGCCGGGGCGGGGCCGGCGGCGCGGCGGGGGCCGAGCAGCCGGGTGAGGGAGTGTTCGGGCAGGTCGAGGACCTCCTCCAGGGCGGCGACGGCGCGCAGCGACTCGGTGCGTTCGGGGCGGCGGCGGCCCTGCTGCCAGTAGCTGAGGCTGGTGAGGCCGACGGTGACGCCGCGCAGGGCGAGGTGGCGGCGGATGCGGTGGAGGGCGAGGCCCCGGGCGGAGATCGCGGTGCGCAGGGCGAGGTGGAAGGGGCCGGTGCGCAGGGCGGCGGCGAGGTCGGCTGGGTCGCTCTTGTGGATGGCGGCCTCCTGGGGGACGGGCGGACCGGTGTGCGGGCGGCTCGGACGGAGCGGCGTTTGACCGTGAATATTCACATCGGTGCGGTGGTTTGTCACCGGTCCGGGCCTGCTGCGCGCTGGTCCTCCGGGTGCCGTTCACATCCGTGTCCGCCCGTTCACACCTCGGTCCGGGCCCCGCGGAGGGCCGTTGACCTGTCCCTGACGAGGCGCGATGCTCGGGGCGCGATCCGGACCGCGCCCCCACACAGCACCTCGCTCCACTCGTGCAAGGAGGCTTTCCCGCCATGCCAGTTCCACGAATACGGCTGCGCCGCGCGGTCTCGCTGCTCGCCCTCGGCGTGCTGGGCCCGGCGCTCACCGCCGCGGTGGCGGCGCCCGCGATCGCCGCCCCGGCCGGGCAGCGGGCCCAGGCCCAGGCCCAGGCGCAGTACCAGGACCAGGACCGGACCCAGGCCCAGACGCAGCCCCAGACGCAGACCCAGGACCGGGCCGCGCACCAGGTCCGCCAGGCCGCCGCGCCCGGCAGCACGGCCGACCTGGCCGGCACGTTCAAGAAGCTCAACATCACCATGCAGCAGCAACAGCAGACCAACTGGTGCTGGGCGGCGAGCGGGAACACCATCGCCACCTGGTTCGGCTACAACTACAGCCAGAACCAGTTCTGCAACGCGGCGTTCGGCCGCTCCGCCAACTCCAGCTGCCCCAACAGCCAGGCCACGCTGGGCGATGTGCAGAACGGGCTGAACTGGGTCGGCATCAACTCGGGTTCGTACGTCAACGGGTACCTGAACTACGGCACCGTGCAGTCCGAGGTGAACGCCGACCGCCCGATCGAGACGCGCATCCAGTGGAGTTCGGGCGGCGGCCACATGCACGTCCTGTACGGCTACGACACCACGAGCAACTGGGTCTACTGGGGCGATCCGTGGCCCTCCAACTACCGCTACAACTGGGCGGACTACTGGTACTACGTGAACAACAACACGTTCTCGTGGACCCACTCCCTGTACCGGATCGGCGCGTGAGGGCGGCCATGACCGAGACCAAGAGCCGCCGTCGGGCCGCCACCGCGACCGCCACCGCCCTGCTCACCGCCGGCCTCGCGCTGGCGCTCGCCCCGGCCGCGCACGCGGACTCCCCGTCCGCCCCGGCCCCGGTGCCCGCCGCCGAGCTGGCGCAGGCCCGCAGCGCGGTCCAGGACCCGGCCGTCCTCGACAAGGTCGGCCACTTCTTCGCCCGCAAGGGCGTCCCGCCGACCAAGCAGCTGACCATCGGCGCCGCCGAGGAGGCCCGGGCGGCGGGCGAGGCCGCGCCGCGGCTGGTCGGCGACACCGTGCCGGTGTACGTCCTGGACCCCGGCTTCGTGGCCGGTACCCCCGGCGCACCGGTGGCGACGTCGGAGTTCACCGCCAGCAAGGTGGTCGCGGCGGACGGGCAGAGCGCCTCGGTCTGGACCGTCCGGCAGGGCGGCGGCTGGAAGGTGGTGAACATCGCCTCGGGCGGTGACGAGAGCGACTACGCGGCGAAGGCGGCGGGCAGCGGCGGCGGCACCGCCTTCCGCGAGCCGCAGGTCAACGCCTGGTACGTGCTGCGCGACGGCCGGGTGCTGCCGCTGGACGACGAGGCCCGGCGCTCGGTGGGCGCGGACGGGGTCACGCTGGCCGCGTACCAGCAACTGGTGCACCAGCGGTACGGGGACAAGCTGCCCGGCTCGGCGTACGACCGGGCGGGCAAGGGCGGCGGCTACGAGGCGGACGCCGCACCGGAACTCGCGGCCGCGCCGCGGCCCGGGACGGCACCTCGGTCCGGGGAGGAACCGCAACTCGCGCTCGCGCCGCAGCCCGCGGGCGGCGGTTCGACGCTGCCGGCCGTGACGGCGGCGGCCGCCCTGGGGGCCACCGCCCTGGTGGGCGCGGGTGCCGTGCTGCGGAGGAGGGGCGTCCGCCGCGGCTGACGGCGGGCGGGGTCGCGAGAGGTTCACACAGGCGCTCGGCCGGGTTCTCCCGGCCGGGCGCCTCGTCGTGGCTACGCTCCGTGATGTGTCCTGGAAGTGCTGCTTCCGCACAAGGAATTGACGCAACGTTGATCTGTCGTTCGCCGCCCGGGGGCGGTTGGCCATGACGGACGGTAGATACGATGTGGCAATCGGTCAGTGCTGGCCGACGCGTGCCGCGAGCGGAGAAGAGGTGGGGCGGCGGGAGCCGACCACGAGCCCGGCACCGGGAAAGGGGACCGAGGTGGCCGACGCGGACGACAAGCAGATGAGCTCCCAGGTGTGGGGCTCGGCGGTGGTGGTCGGCTCTGCGCTGGCCGTGGTGGCGGCCTATCTGATCAACGGCGCCCCGCTGGTCCTGGCGGTCGCCGGGGTCGAGACCCTGCTGCTGATGGTCTACGTCGCCCGTCGCTGGCGCGCGCTGCGCGGCGGACCGGCCCCGGTGCGGCACCGCCCGCGCCGCGGCATCCCGGACGCCGCGCACTGCGAGCGCTGCCGCCGGGCCCGCGAGGCGCTGGACGCCCGGCAGGCGCGGGCCCATTCGGTCGGCGCGGTGCGGTGGCCCGAGCCCGAGGTGCTCCCGGCGCCGGCCTGGCCTCCGCGCGAGCCCCACCGGGAGTCGCGCGGGGAGTCGCACGGGGAGCAGCACCACGCGCACGGCGGGGAGCGGCACCACACGTACGGCGAGCAGCACCACGCGCACGGGCCGCTGCAGGATCCGGGCCCGCAGTCGGAGTCCGGCGCCGCCGACCACTCGGCCTATCCGCGCCGTCCGCAGCTCCGGGCCCCGTACGAGCGGCCCTGGACGGCGGAACGGGCGGCCGTCCGGTCCGTGGACCGTTCGACCGCCCGTCGGGGGGCGCCGGGATCAACCGGCCGTGCCGTGCACCACCAGTGATCACCTGGCCGTGCCGTACGCCACCGGTGATCAGCCGGCTGTGCGCTACGGCCCGGTGGTCAGCCGGCTGCACAGTACGGCCCGGTGATCACCCGGTCGTGCTGTAGGCCACCAGCGAGACGCCGACGTACTGGACGATGAACGCCCCCAGGGTGAAGGCGTGGAACACCTCGTGGAACCCGAACCAGCGCGGTGAGGGGTTGGGCCGCTTGAGCCCGTACACCACGCCGCCGATGCTGTAGAGCACCCCGCCGACGATCATCAGCACCAGGACGGCGACCCCGCCGGCGCGCAGGAAGTCCGGCAGGAAGAAGGCGGCGGCCCAGCCCAGCGCGAGGTACACCGGTGTGTACAGCCAGCGCGGCGCGCCGACCCAGAACACCCGGAACGCGATCCCGGCCAGCGCGCCGCCCCAGGCCACCCAGAGCAGGACCTGCTGGTCGGCGCCCTTGAGCAGCAGCATCGTGAACGGCGTGTAGGTGCCCGCGATGATCAGGAAGATGTTCGCGTGGTCCAGCCGGCGCAGCACGGCGTCCCCGCGCGGGCCCCAGTTGAAGCGGTGGTACACCGCGCTGACCCCGAACAGCAGCCAGGCGCTGACCGAGTAGATCGCGCAGGCGATCTTGGCGGGCGTGGAGTCGGCCAGGCAGATCAGCACGATCCCGGCGGCCACCGTGGCGGGGAACATTCCGGCGTGCAGCCAGCCGCGCCACTTCGGCTTGCTCTCCGTGAGTGCACTCTCCGCGAGCGCAGCAGCAGTCATGCGCAGCATGCTACCCGTTACCTACGGCTCCGTAGGTTACTCGTGCGTAGGAAGTGGCGATCGTCACTCTTAGACGTTTTGGAGTATTTGGAGTGTGGCGCCGCGCACTCCGTCGGAGGGTCGGTCGGCATGTTACTGGTAAGTAATCATACTGGCTGTAGTAAAGGGTGCGTCAATTTCGACGCTTCGCCGCGTTCCGGCCTTGAGTCCGGAGCTACGCTGCAAGCACCCTCAGACCCCCGCGACGCCATCTCCACGCCGAGATGGCGTGAAACGGAGCGATCGTGTCGTACGAGATCTCTGCTCTCAGCGCATCCGCGCCCACCCGCCACAAGCAGCTGCTCGCTTGGGTGAGCGAGATCGCCGAGCTCACCCAGCCGGACCGCATCGAGTGGTGCGACGGTTCCGACGAGGAGTACCAGCGCCTCGCGGACCTGCTGGTGGAGCAGGGCACCTTCAAGAAGCTCAACGAGGAGAAGCGCCCCAACTCCTACTACGCCGCCTCGGACCCGTCCGACGTGGCGCGCGTGGAGGACCGCACCTTCATCTGCTCCGAGCAGGAGAAGGACGCCGGACCGACCAACCACTGGAAGGCCCCCGCCGAGATGCGGGAGATCTTCCAGGGCGAGCAGGGCCTCTTCCGCGGCGCGATGAAGGGCCGCACGATGTACGTCGTGCCCTTCTCGATGGGCCCGGTCGGCTCCCCGCTGGCCGCGTACGGCGTCGAGATCACCGACTCCGCCTACGTCGCCGTCTCCATGCGCGTGATGACCCGGATGGGTCGGGCCGTGCTGGACCAGCTCGGCGAGGACGGCGACTTCGTCAAGGCCGTGCACACCGTCGGCGCCCCGCTCGCGGACGGCCAGGCGGACGTGCCGTGGCCGTGCAACAGCACCAAGTACATCTCGCACTTCCCGGAGACCAAGGAGATCTGGTCCTACGGCTCGGGCTACGGCGGCAACGCCCTGCTCGGCAAGAAGTGCTACGCGCTGCGCATCGCCTCGACCATGGCCCGCGACGAGGGCTGGCTGGCCGAGCACATGCTCATCCTGAAGCTCACCCCGCCGAACGGAGAGGCCAAGTACGTCGCGGCGGCCTTCCCCTCGGCCTGCGGCAAGACCAACCTGGCCATGCTCCAGCCGACGGTCCCGGGCTGGAAGGTCGAGACGATCGGCGACGACATCGCCTGGATGCGCTTCGGCGCCGACGGCCGCCTGTACGCCATCAACCCCGAGGCCGGCTTCTTCGGCGTCGCCCCCGGCACCGGCGTGGACACCAACGCCAACGCCATCGAGACCCTCTGGGGCAACACCGTCTTCACCAACGTCGCCCTCACCGACGACGGCGACGTGTGGTGGGAGGGCCTCACCGACGAGCCCCCGGCGCACCTGACCGACTGGCGCGGCAACGACTGGACCCCCGAGTCCGGCACCCCGGCCGCCCACCCGAACGCCCGCTTCGCCGTCCCGGCCGCGCAGTGCCCGACCATCGCCCCGGAGTGGGAGGACCAGGCGGGCGTGCCGATCTCGGCGATCCTGTTCGGCGGCCGCCGCGCCACCGCCGTCCCGCTGGTGACCGAGTCCTTCGACTGGCAGCACGGCGTCTTCCTGGGCGCCAACATCGCCTCCGAGAAGACCGCCGCCGCCGAGGGCACCGTCGGCGAGCTGCGCCGCGACCCGTTCGCGATGCTGCCGTTCTGCGGCTACAACATGGGCGACTACTTCGCCCACTGGCTGAAGGTCGGCGCCCAGGCGGACGCCGCCAAGCTGCCGAAGATCTACTACGTCAACTGGTTCCGCAAGGACGCCGAGGGCAAGTTCGTCTGGCCCGGCTACGGCGAGAACAGCCGCGTGCTCAAGTGGATCGTCGAGCGCCTGGAGGGCACCGGCGAGGGCGTCGAGACCCCGATCGGCGTGCTGCCGACCGTCGAGGGCTTCGACCTCGGCGACCTGGACCTCTCCAAGGAGGACCTCGACCTGCTCTTCACCGTGGACGCCGACATCTGGCGCCAGGAGGCCGCGCTCGTGCCGGCCCACCTGGAGACCTTCGGCGACCACACCCCGAAGGAGCTGTGGGAGGAGTACCGAAACC